>JASLBX010000514.1 GCA_030146385.1 Jiangellaceae bacterium
GTTCGGTGGCGCACGCGGCACGCCGCCAAGGACACCCGCAGAGCAGCCCGAGCAGCCGCGCGTGAGGCCCGGCTGACTGCACGAGCGGCCCGTGCCGAGGCCGCCGGCAAGGCTCGGACAGTCCTGCACCGGTAATGCGGTGACTAAGCTCGCCTTCCGATGAGCGAACTCTGGCCTGCACCCGTCGCGACCTCCCCTGTTCGTGCCACTGTCGCCATTCCAGGCTCCAAGTCGCTGACCAACCGGACGCTCGTCATCGCGGCGTTGGCCGACAGTCCCAGTCGGCTGCGGCGGCCGCTTCGCGCACGCGACACGCTGCTGATGGCTGCGGCGCTGCGGTCGCTCGGCGTCCGGATCGAGCTCGTGGCGAGCGGCGGGGAGCGGGACACCGCTGGAGGGAGCGACGCCGACTGGGCCGTCACCCCCGGCCCCTTGCGCGGCCCGGCCGACGTGGACTGCGGACTGGCCGGCACGATCATGCGCTTCCTCCCGCCGGTCGCCGTCCTCGCCGACGGCCCGGTCCGGTTCGACGGCGATGCCCACGCTCGAGAGCGGCCCCTCGGCGTCGTGCTGGAGGCGTTGCGCGCCCTTGGCGCCGACATCGACGACGGTGGGCGGGGCGCCTTGCCCTTCACCATTACCGGGATGGCCGGATTCCACGGTGGCGCGGTGACGATCGACGCGTCGGCGTCATCGCAGTTCGTCAGCGGACTGCTGCTGGCCGGCGCCCGGTACGACAAGGGTGTCGCCGTGCACCACGACGGCAAACAGGTGCCTTCGATGCCGCACATCGACATGACGGTGGCGGCGCTGCGTGCCGCCCGTGTCGAGGTGGACGACGCCGAGCCCAACACTTGGCGGGTCGCGCCCGGCCCGGTGGCCGGGTTGGACGTCGAGATCGAGCCGGACCTGTCCAATGCGGCTCCGTTCCTGGCTGCCGCGCTGGTCACGGGAGGTGAGGTTCGCGTACCGGGCTGGCCTGCGCGGACGACGCAGGCCGGCGATGCACTGCGTGACCTGCTTACCCGGTTCGGTGGCGAGTGCGTGCTCGACGCGGCCGGGTTGACGGTGCGCGGAACCGGACAGGTGGCCGGAATCGACGCCGACCTGCATGACGTCAGCGAGCTCACCCCCGTCATGACGGCACTGGCCGCGCTCGCCGATGCGCCGTCCCACCTGCGCGGGGTCGCCCACATCAGGGGACACGAGACCGACCGGCTGGCCGCGCTCGCGACCGAGCTGAACGGCCTGGGCGGGAACGTCACCGAGACCGAGGACGGGCTGGCGATCCGGCCGGCAGCAATGCGGGGCGGGGTTTTCCGCAGCTACGCCGACCACCGGATGGCCCAGGCCGGCGCCGTGCTCGGGCTGGCCGTCCCGGGCATTCAGGTCGAGGACATCGGCACGACCTCCAAGACCTTGCCCGACTTCCCCGGAATGTGGCACCGGATGCTAGGCGACGGGCGGGTCTCATGACGGCCGTCCGGGGTGTAGGGCTGCCGTGAGCCAGCGTCGGACCCACGAGTCGTACGACGAAACCGACGTCCGGGTCCGCCCGGGCCGGGGATCCCGGCCGCGCAGCAAGATCCGACCCAAGCACGAGGACGCCGAGCAGGGCTTCGTGGTCGCCGTCGACCGCGGACGCCTCACCTGCATCGTCGGCGCCGAGGAGCGCATCGTCACAGCCATGCGGGCGCGAGAACTCGGCCGCAAGGGTGTCGTGGTCGGCGACCGGGTGGATCTCGTCGGCGACACTTCCGGCCGCGAGGGATCATTGGCCCGCATCGTTCGGGTCCACGACCGCGCGACGGTCCTCCGCCGCACGGCCGACGACGACGATCCCGTCGAGCGCGTGGTCGTGGCCAACGCGGACCAACTCGTGATCGTCACGTCCGTCACCGATCCTGAGCCCCGCCCGCGGCTCATCGACCGATGTCTCGTCGCGGCCTACGACTCCGGCCTCGATCCCCTGCTGTGGATCACCAAGACCGACCTGGCCGACCCGGCCGAGTTGCGAGCCATTTACGCCCCGCTGGGCGTCCCGACCCTGGAGAGCGGGCTGGACGTCGAGCCGCAGCAACTGCTCGCCCGGCTGTTGGGACGCACCAGCGTGTTCGTCGGGCATTCCGGTGTGGGCAAGTCGACGCTGGTGAATCTGCTCGTCCCCGGCGCCGAACGGGCGACCGGCGAAGTCAACGTCGTCACCGGCCGCGGGCGTCACACGTCGACGAGTGCGGTGGCGCTGGCGCTCCCCCGCGACGCGGCATCAGCATCCGGACGACCCGGCGGGTGGGTGATCGACACCCCCGGAATCCGATCGTTCGGCCTGGCCCACGTCGATCCCACCCAACTGATCCACGCGTTCCCCGACCTCGAGGCAGAGACCGCAGAGTGCCCCCGGGGATGCACGCACAGCGAGGCCGAGCCGGAATGTGCCCTCGACGACGCGGTCGCGGCCGGCCGCCTCGACCCGACCCGAGTCGATTCGTACCGGCGCCTACTGGCCAGTCGGCAGCGCAAGGCCGGCGACTAGAGGGTGTCGTCCATCAGCACCGGCAGAGATCCACTAGGCATTCCCTAACCAGCCGGGTTCCACACCGCCTCCGAGCCCAAGTGGCCGGTTAGCACCACAAGCACCAGGGCCGCGAGCGCGGCGATCGAACTGAGCACGGCCACCAGGGTCACCTCCCCCGCCGGGCGGCCGGCCCGCACCATCAGCATCGCGGCCAGGTTGAGCACGAACATCGGTGCGACGGCCCAGATGACCCGGTCGCCCATCTGCTCGTGCTCCTGGATCTTCTCCAGGACGGGGCCACCGAGCTCGAGCTGGTCTCGAAGCCGCTTGCCGCTCCGCGTGGCCAGCGGAACCGTCACGAGCGCCACGAGTGAGAAGGCCACGATGAGCCACCCGTACCCTCGACGCCATCTCGGCACAACCGCGAACACCAGGGTTCCAAGCACTGCCAGCGGCACGAACACGACGGTGGCGTGCACGACCAGCGGGTGTAGCGGTATCCCGAGAATTTCGTCCGGCACAGCAGCCACCTCCTCGCACGGCGCGCCTCATAGTGCCCCACGGGTTCTCGGCTTCCGCGGTTCGACGCGCTAGGTTGCGCCTGTGGCCTACGACGACGACCTCCGGTTCGCCCACGTCCTCGCTGACGGCGCGGACGCCCAGACGATGGACCGCTTCCGTGCCCGTGACCTGCGGGTCGGGACCAAGTCCGACGCGACGTTCGTCACGGACGCCGACCAGGCGACAGAGGAGGCAATCCGGCGGACGTTGCAACGCTCGCGCCCACGCGATGCGATCGTCGGCGAGGAGATGGGCTCGTCCGGCTGGGCGACCCGGCGCTGGGTCATCGATCCGATCGACGGGACGGCCAACTACCTGCGCGGCGTCCCGGTGTGGGCCACGCTCATCGGACTGATGGAAGGAAGCGAAGTCGTGGCCGGCGTCGTCTCGGCACCGGCGCTCGGCCGGCGCTGGTGGGCCGCTCGGGGTACCGGAGCGTGGACCGGCAAGTCGCTCGCGTCCGCCACCCGATGCCACGTATCGGACGTCGACCGGCTGGGCAATGCGTCGCTGTCGTACTCGTCCCTCGGCGGATGGGAGAAGGCCGGGCTGCTCGACGAGTTCCTCGAGTTGATGCGAGCCTGCTGGCGCACCCGCGCGTTCGGCGACTTCTGGTCGTACATGCTGCTGGCCGACGGCGCCGTCGACGTGGTCGCCGAGCCCGAGCTCGCCTTGCATGACATGGCAGCGCTCGTGGCCATCGTGGAAGAAGCGGGAGGGACGTTCACCGACCTGACCGGCGCTCAAGGCCCGCATGGCGGCAACGCCGTCGCAACCAACGGGCACCTGCATGACACGGTTCTGTCGCGACTCACGCCCCAGGAGTTCCGCCGCTGAGTACGATGTCGGTGCGCTCCAGCCGGCGGACCGACGGCACGAACAGAGTCGACGCGATCGCAGCGGCGA
>JASLBX010000555.1 GCA_030146385.1 Jiangellaceae bacterium
GGCTCCGGCCTCGACGGCAAGCTCCGCGACGCGATCCAGCAAGCTGGTCTTGCCGATTCCCGCGGGCCCGTGGACGTACAGCACTCGAAACTGCGAGTCAGCCCCGTCGAGCGCGGTCCGGACGAGTTCGAGCTCGGCCTCACGTCCGACGAATCGCGCGCGGCGTTGGCGCGCCAGCGCATCACCGATCGTGCCGAGCGACTCGGCCATGCGCACCACAATAGATCTGGCGTATAGCGGCGTCAGCCCTGCGCCTCGGTCGGCAGTGGTTCACGGAGCGCGGCCGCGGCCGCGAGCACGCGTTCGTGCTGGACTTGGTACGGCGCGTACTCGGGCGGGACCTTTCCCTGGCCATAGAGGGGACGTACCTCGGCGGCAACGTCGTGCAGCGCCCCCCGGTCGAACTCGGTGCGGCTGAGCTTGGCGGCTTCCGCTGCGGCGAACCGCAGGTCGTCGACGCGTCCACGCCAGCCTGGATTTGCCATCCGGTCCTGGTCCGCCGCCATCGCCCGGGCCAGCTCGCGTAGCGCATTCTCGAGCTCGTCCAGCTGGGCGCGCCTCGCCGGCAGATCGACGGGCAGCACCACCGGCTCGTCCGCCTCGGAAGCTTCCGCCCCACCGAACATGGCCTTGACTCGGTCCACCAGTCCCACGCCGACGAGCCTAGCCCCAAGCCGCTACGCCGTGTCGATGTCGCAAGAGACACCAGATGATCTCAAGAGGACAGCGGTTTCCAATGCCGGGGCTGGGCTCAGGGGGAGAGCAGGGGCTAGACCTTGGTGTCGCGGTAGTAGCGCAGTGCACCCGGATGCAGGTCGACCGGCTCGGTGAAGATGGCCCGGGACCGGTCGAGGAGCGCCGCCGCGGGTACCTCCCTCGCGATATCGGCCCGACCCTCGAACAGCGCCTCGACGAGCGCGTACGCCGCATCGTCGGGCAGGTCGGCGTGGGCCATCAGGAAGTTCGGGACCGCCATCGTGGCCACGTCCTGGGGCAGCCCGTAGGTACCCTCCGGCACCACACCGTGCCTGTATCCACCGCCGTACTCGACGCGCACCCCTTCCACCAGGGTCTGCAGCGGGACGAGCCGGATGGGCACCTCGCCCGCCAGGTCGTTCACCCCAGGTGTCGGCAGGCCTCCGGACCAGAAGAACGCCTCGATCTCGCCGGTGCGCAGTGCATCGATGGACCCGTCGATCCCCAGAGCGCGTTGGTCGATATCGGATTGCTCCACACCGTCTACGGCGAGCAGGCGGGCGGCGATCAGCTCGGTCCCGGACCCTTCTGCACCGATCGAGACGGCGCGGCCACGCAGATCCTCGATCTCGGTGATGTCGGACGATTCGAGGACGACCAGGTGGACGAAGTCGTCGTACACCCGGGCCAGGGCGCGCACCGGCAGCGGTTCGCTGAACGGTTCGCGTCCCGCCGACGCGTCGGCCGCCGCATCCGCAGCGCTGAAGGTGACCTGGGCGAGTCCGCCGGCCAGGTTCTCGAGGTTCTCGATGGACCCGCCCGTCTCCAGCACCGAGGCCGGCAGATCGAACCGCTCGGACAGGATCGAGCCGAACTCGCCGCCGTAGCTGTAATAGATGCCAGTGGTGCCGCCTCCGGAGATCGTCACCGACTCCAGGCCTGCGTCCCGTAGGTCCGCCTGGCCACTCGTCCCGCCGAAGCACCCGGCGGCGGCCAGCAGGCTCGCCATGCCCAGGGCGGCCATCCGCGCCGTCCGCCGCATTCTCACTCCGCCTCCTCGTGCCGTGGGATGCGAAGCGACACGAGCAGGCCGCCCCCGTCCGGGCGGTCCACGCGCAGCTCGCCGCCGGCGGATTCCAGCAGCTCAGACGCGATGGCCAGGCCCAGGCCGGAGCCGCGGACGCGGCTGTGCTCCGGGCTGCGCCAGAACCGGTCCGTCACCTTCTCGATCTCGTCCTGCCGCAATCCAGGCCCGTGGTCGCGTACACCGACCTCGACCAGGCCGTCCGACTCTCGCACCGAAACCTCCACGCGTCCGCTCGGCGGAGAGAACTTGACCGCGTTGTCGGTCACCGCGTCGAACGCGCTCTCGAGCACGATCTCGTCGATCCGGGCCCACGCCTCGTCCGGGCCGGTCACGTCCAGCTTGACACCCTTCTCGCGGGCGATCGGCTCCCAGCCCTGCACCCGCCGTGCGACCAGCGCCGAGATCTCGACCGGTTCCGAGCCGGCGGACATGTGCTCGTCCCTGGCCAGCATCAGCAACGCGTCCAAGATGCGCGCCATTCTCCGCCCCTCCGAGCGGACGTGCTCGACCTCGGCGGCGTCCTCGCTCGGAAGGGCGAGCGCAAGGCCCTCCACGCGAAGCAGCAGCGCGTTCAGCGGGTTGCGCAGCTCATGGGACGCGTTGGAGACGAACTCCTGCTGCTTGTGCATCAGGTGCTCGACCTTCTCGGCCATCTGGTTGAACCGCGCGATCACCTGTTGCAGCTCCGGCGGACCCGTGGATTCCGGAATCCGGGCCGCCAGCTGACCGCGGCCGATCTCGGCCATCGCGCCGTCCACCGCCCGGACGGGACGCAGGACCCAGCTGGCCAGCCGGTGAGCGACCGTCAGGGAGAGCACGAGCGCCACCAGCCCGCCCGCGAGCAGCGTCCCCCAGTGCAGCCAGATGCCGCGCGAGAGCCGGCTGGTGTCCGACGAGGTGACCACGGCGCCGATGAGGTCGCCGCCTTCGAAGACCGGCTCGGCGACGACCAGGCGCTCGACCTGCCACGGCAGGAAGCTCTCGGACAGCTCGGCGCGCCGGCCCGCCAGCGCGGTGAAGCGCTCGTCGATCGATCGGACGTCGATCCCGTTGGTGGCCCAGGTCTCGCCCGCCTGGTTGAGCACCGCAGCGCCGATGCCGTACACGTCGCCGTAACGCTCGAGCTCGCCGGCCACGATTGTCGGATCGTCCGCGGTCAACGACTGCCTAGCGGTCACCACCAGGTACCCGGTATCGCTGAGCCGGTCGAGGAACATCTCCTGCTGATTCGAGCGCGCCACGCTCGCCGCGTAGGCCACGCCGAGCAGCAGAAAGAGCAGTACGCCGGGAATGGTGAAGATCACCATCAGTCGTGCGCGCATCGTCCTACTCGTCGCTGGCCAGCCGGTACCCGACCCCGCGCACCGTCTCGATCACCTCGTGCTCTGCCAGCTTGCGGCGGATCGCGCCCACGTGAACCTCGAGGCTGCGACCCAGGCCCTTCCAGCTGGTGTTCCACACCTCGCGCAGGATCCGCTCACGGGTCAGCGTGACGCCGCGGTGCCGGGCGAGCAGGGCGACGACATCAAACTCCTTGCGGGTCAACGGCACGACCGAGCCGTCCTCGAGACGGACCTCGCGCGCCGCCAGGTCGATGCACACGCCACCTACGTGGACCTTCGCCGCTTCTGGACGTTCGTCCCACTCATGGCTGCGGCCCCGCCGGAATACCGCATCGATGCGGGCCAGCAGTTCGCGCAGGTCGTACGGCTTGACCAGATAGTCGTCGGCGCCCATCTCGAGGCCGCGGATCCGCGCATCGAGCTGGGAGCGAGCCGTCACCATGATTACGGGAGCGTCCGACACCTTGCGGATCCGCGCGCACACCTCGAAGCCGTCCATGTCCGGCAGCGCGAGATCAAGCAGGACCATGTCAGTCTCCGGGCTCAGCGCTTCGAGCGCGCCCTGCCCGTCCCGCGCTCTCACCGGCTTGAAGCCGTGCCTGGACAGCACCGACACGAGCGCGCTGGCGACATGATCGTCGTCGTCGACCACCAGCAGCTGCATCGGCCCAGCTTCGCATAGGATTCCGAAGTGCTGTTGAGCGGCGTGGCGCACCCCCGACCAGGCGGTGCCACGGGTGCGCCTCGCCACCCCCCGTACCCCTCCCCCGTCCGTGGGCCGTGACGATCAAACCGCGCCGTCACCGGCAGCGGAAGCCCTCTTGAGGTACATCAGAGGTTCAGCCGTCTTGCCGCGTGATCATCGGCAGTTTCCGGCTACATAGCCCGGAAAGTGCCGATGATCAGCGGAGTTGGGTGTACGGAGCTACGGGCTGAACAGGGTGCCAGTGATCGTGAGCCCGAGATCGTCGCCGAGCATCCAGACGGCCGCGAGCAGCATGAGCGACGCGCCGGCCAGCGCCGTGTCCTTCAGGAACTGGGCCTGCTCGTTCATCTTCGATCCCTCGTCGGTCTCCTTCCAGAACGCATGCATCAGGAACGCGGTCGGGATCAGGAACAGAGCGAGCAGGATCAACCCAAGATCGATCCAGATGCCGAGCAAGACGAGCAGTGCGCCGACCGCGATCTGCACACCGGTCAACAGAACAGCGGGCCGAGCCGGCCTGACCCCCCTGCTCTCGGCATATCCAGCCATTGCGCCCGTGTTTGTGAGGTGATTCATCGCGCTTCCGAGGAAGAGCCCAACGAACAGAATGCGGCCGATAAGGAACAGGACGTCCATGTCGCCTCCTTCTCAGGAGTCAGGATCACGCCTGACTCTTGACGCGTCAACAATACGTCGCAAGGCGGCGTATGTCGATAGATCGTTCTACCATTTGATCGCCGGATACGGATCTCGGTCCGAACCGACAAGTGGTTAGCTGCCTCAGGTGAGACGCGGAGATCAGATCTACGCGTGGCCGCAGCCGCACCCCGTGGTGTCGGACACTGTGCTGGCCGCCGGGCTCTTCGCGCTGCTCGCGGTGCCGTCGGCATTCGGGTACGACCCCGGGTGGCCGCACCTCGCGCTGGGCGCGGTCATGTTCGGGGCGCTCGTCTTCCGCCGCGTGCGGCCGGTCGAGTCGTTCGCCGTGGTGGCGCTCGCCGGATTCGTCCAGTGGATCGCCGGCGCGCCGTGCGGCCCTCTCGCCGGTGGTCACCCTCGCGGCGGAGTACCTCGTTGCCGGCGCCACCTAAGCTGGAGGGCGTGACTTACGAAGTCCAGAAATCCGACGAGGAGTGGCGGGCCGAGCTTTCGCCCGCCGAATACCACGTGTTGCGCGAGGCCGGCACCGAACGTCCCGGCTCGAGCCCGCTCGAAGCGCCGGACGACCGTCCGTACTCGTACTCGTGCCGGGCGTGCGGTGCGGAGTTGTTCCGCTCCGAGACGAAGTTCGACGCCCACTGCGGGTGGCCGAGCTTCTACTCACCCCAGGACTCCGACGCGGTCACCCTCCTCGAGGACCGCACCCTGGGCATGGTCCGGACGGA
>JASLBX010000569.1 GCA_030146385.1 Jiangellaceae bacterium
GCAGAGATGAACTGCCGCCAGAAGCGCTCGGGTACCGCGCCGTCAAAACGCAAGACCAGAATCAGCCCGAAGGCAACGGCGACGAAGAACGCGTCCAGCAGCGCAAACGGCAGGTCGACACGTACGCGGGTTGTCGTTGAGGCGAACCGGGTCAATAGAGCCGGCCGCTGTGCAGAATTCGCTCGGACTGCCGAATCCGTAGTCATGTCCCCCCTTGGACGTGAGACGCCCCCTCACGCCTCCCCGGCATCCTCGCCTAACACCCTGCCTGCCCGCAAGGGCATGTTCACGGCTATGTGGCCCGATCGTTACCTTCGCTGCACCTTGTCGCGCGTCCGCGGAGCGTATGTCACCGTGATGCTGTGCACCTCGACGTCCTGCATGTGCTGTCGTCCGACCTGCGCCGTGGCGCTGAGATGTTCGGATACGACCTCCACGTGGGCTTGCATGCGCGGGGAGTGCGGTCAGAGATCTGCTGTCTTGAACTCGGTTACGGCGACCGGCGCCTTCCTGTCACAGCGCTGGGCGGCTCGAGGTTCAGCGTCGCCGGGTTACGAGCGTTGCGCCAGCGTGCGGTGCGCGCGAGAGTGGTCGTGGCGCACGGTTCGAGCACATTGCTCGCATGCGGTGCCGGGCTCGTGGCGACCGGTGTGCCGTTCATCTACCTCAGCATCGGTGATCCGCGCTACTGGGCGCGTACTCGATGGCGGCGACTGCGAGCCGGCTGGCTGATCCGGCGAGCCGCGGCGGTGGTCGCGATCTCGCCGAGTGCCCGCGATGTGCTAGCTGGTCATTACGGGCTGGACGTTGAGCGGGTGCACGTGATTCCCAATGGCAGAGCTGTGGAGCGCTTCACGCCGGCCGATCATGACGGGAAGATTGCGGCCAGGCACGCGCTAGGGCTACCGGTAGATCAGGACGTTGTCGCAATTGTCGGAGCATTGAGTCCGGAGAAGCGGGTGGACGTGGCCATCGCGGCGGTGGCTCAGGTGCCAGATCTTGTGCTCGCCGTCGCGGGGGACGGGAACGAACGGGCAACGCTCGAGGCGCTTGCCGAACTCCAGGCGCCGGGACGCGTGCACTTTCTCGGCGCCACCGATGGACCGGCCGATGTGTTGGCCGCCGCTGATGTGCTTGCGCTCTCCAGCGATACCGAGGGCGTGCCGGGGATCCTCATCGAGGCCGGGCTTAGCGGCGTTCCAGTCGTCGCAACCGATGTCGGGTGGGTCTCGGATGTCGTACGGCCAGGCGTCACCGGCCTGTTGGTGCCACCCGGCGAACCCGGCCGGCTCGCGAACTCGCTGCAGCAGGCCCTGGACCGGCGCGACGCTCTGGGCAAGGGCGGCAGGGAGCACTGCGTCGCCGAGTTCGACCTGGCTGATGTCACGGCGAGGTGGCAGGGGCTCCTGGCAGAGGTGGCGCGGGCGTAGTGGTGTAAGGGGCCACATCGAGCGATTTCGTCTCGAACCCTTTGCCTACCGACGGCTGGCCCCTATAGTGGCCGCTCGGAGGATTCCACGGTGGGCTGCGTGGCGATCATCCCCGGGGGACGGCAAAGGCCGGATAGACAGTTCGCAAGGGGGCATCTTGGGGGGCTTCGGCGTTCGCGCTGCGATCAAGCGCGCGCTCGGCCAGGTTCGGTCGCGCCGCGTAGGCGCCGGCGTCACGATCCTCACCTATCACAGGATGGGTGGCGGCTCCCAGGACGAACTCGATCTCGACATTGCCGCCTTTCTGAATCACGTCGGTGTCCTCGCCAGCACTGACGTCGTTAGCCTGGATGAGGCTTCGCGACGGCTGGAAGCCGGTGATCGCTCGCCCTGTGTCGTGCTCACCTTCGACGACGGGTTCTCCGACATATACGAAAACGCGTGGCCGGTGCTGCGCGAGCGCAGGCTGCCGTTCGCGCTCTTCCTCGCCACTCGTTATATCGGCGGACGGATGCGCTGGGACGGTGCAACCGCCAAGTCCGACGGCGCTGCTCTGACGTGGGATCAGGTCGCGGAGTTCGTCGACTCGGGGCTCTGCACCCTCGGCAACCACACCCACAGCCATGTCCGTCCGGGCGAACTGACCACTGCTGAGCTGGACGCTTGTAGCGACGAGATCGAGCGACACGTCGGCTTCCGGCCGCGTCACTTCGCCTACCCGTGGGGCATCGCCGTCGAGCACTTAGAGGACGAGCTACGCCAGCGCTTCCGCACAGCGGCGACTGGAGTGGTGGGACGAAACCTTCCTGGGCAGGACCCGATGCGGCTGCGACGGGTGCCGGTGCGGCGGACTGATCCGCTGGAGTTCTTCCATGCGAAGCTGACCGGCCAACTCCTTCCGGAGCGTGCCTATGGCGCCATCGTGACCACCGCGAAGAAGGCAGGCGCACGTGCTTGAGACGACTACACTCCCAACACTCCGTGGGCCCGGAGGTCGACCGCTCCGGGTAGCTCACCTGACGACGGTCGATATGAGCCTGGCTCTGCTGCTAAGTACTGAGCTGCGGCTCGACGTCGACCGTGGCCTGGAGGTGTTCGGGCTGAGCGCTCCGGGGCCGTGGGTCGAGCAGGTTGAGGCTCTCGGCGTCACCCACCTCCCGCTGCCGTCCCTCACCAGGTCGTGGGATCTCGGCCGCGATGCCGCCGCGGCGCGTGAACTCTTCCGCGCAGTCCGGGACCTGGACCTGGACGTGCTTCACACGCACAATCCCAAGACGGGGGTTGTGGGCCGGCTACTCGGCCGGGCCGCCCGCGTGCCGGTAGTCGTCAATACCTGCCACGGGCTGTGGCTTCGTCCCGGGGACCGGTTGATGCGCAAGGCGTTCGTCCTCGGCTTGGAAGGGCTCGCGGCCCGGGTTTCCGACTTCGAGCTGTACCAGAATGCCGAGGACCAGCACACGCTGCGCCGCGCCGTACCGACACGGCGGTCGGTGGTCGTAGGAAACGGGGTCGACCTCAACCGATTCAGCCCGGACCTTGAGGGCCGAATGCGGGTGCGTCGAGAACTCGGCGTTCGCGATGGCGACCTTCTGGTCGGCGGCGTGGGCCGGCGGGTGGCCGAGAAGGGAATCGTGGAGTTCGTATCGGCGGCGCGGACGCTTGCCGGGAAGGCTCGCTTCGTCTGGGTTGGCCCGGACGACCCCGACAAGCCCGACGCTTTACGCGCAGAGGAGGCTGGCGTCGAGTTCCTTGGCGAGCGCTCCGACATGCCGGCCGTGTACTCGGCTCTGGATGTGTTCGTCCTGCCGTCACACCGTGAGGGGTTTTCGCGTTCGGCCATGGAAGCGGCGGCGTGTGGCGTTCCGAGCGTCCTCACCGACATCAGGGGCTGTCGCGAGATTGGCGTCCATACCGCCTGCCGCGGTCCGGCTGTTGCCAGGACCGCTCGCCGGGTTAGGGTCCGAGGTGAGCCAGGTCACAGACCTGGCTCGACCGCACGATGCGTCTGTCGACCCCGTCGAAGGACTCCGTGGGGACGGCCTGGCCTGACCGGATCCGCGTCCGGTCAGCGGGCCGGCCGCGCGCCGTCTCTCCCCGCTGCTCGCCCGGCGCCGCCCCACACCCGCGAGCCGGAAGAGGTACAGATGCGCGTCAGCATGAAGGTCGACGGCGTGAGGTACGACGACGACGTCGAACCCCGCACCCTGCTCACCCACCACCTGCGCGACGGCCTCGGCCGGGTCGGCACGCCGATCGGGTGCGACACCTCCA
>JASLBX010000573.1 GCA_030146385.1 Jiangellaceae bacterium
TAGACCCATCTGCCGCTCGCGTGCCAACGGAGACATTTCGGCGTGTCGCCCCACTTTTGCATGATCAGCGCGAGGGCGAGGCTCGCGATCTGAGGCGGCTGCCCAAGGCACACCTTCACCTGCACTTCACCGGCTCGATGCGGCACTCGACGCTCGTCGAGCTCGCAGACGGGCACGGGGTACGGCTGCCGGAGGCGCTCCGCGACGACTGGCCGCCCCGGCTGTCCGCGGCCGATGAGAAGGGCTGGTTCCGGTTCCAGCGGCTGTACGACATCGCGCGGTCCGTACTCCGAACCGAGGCGGACGTCCGGCGCCTGCTCCTCGAAGGCGCGCAGGACGAGGCCGCCGAGGGCTCCGGGTGGCTGGAGATCCAGGTCGACCCGTCCGGCTACGGCGGCCGGTTCCAGGGCATCACCGCGTTCACCGACCTGGTGCTGGACGCGGCAGCCGCCGCCACGCGGGCGACCGGTGTCGGCGTGGCCATCGTGATCGCGGCCAACCGGACCCGCCACCCGCTGGACGCGCGGACCCTCGCCCGGCTCGCCGCCCAGTACGCGGGCCGCGGCGTGGTGGGCTTCGGCCTGTCGAACGACGAGCGCCGCGGGGTGATCGAGGAGTTCGTCCCGGCGTTCCGGATCGCGGCCCGCGCCGGTCTGCTGTCGAACCCGCACGGCGGTGAGCTTCGCGGGCCTGACAGCGTGCGGGCCTGCCTCGACCTGCTGAAGGCCGGACGGTTGGGCCACGGCGTCCGCACGGCCGAGGACCGCGACCTGCTCGACCGGGTGGCGGCCGAGGGCGTGACTCTCGAGGTGTGCCCCGCCTCGAACGTCGCGCTCGGGGTCTACCAGAAGATCGACGAGGTTCCGCTCCGTAACCTGGTGGACGCCGGAGCCCGAATCGCACTCGGTGCGGACGACCCGCTGCTGTTCGGCTCGAGACTGCTCGACCAGTACGAGGTCGCCCGGACGGTCCACGGGTTCATCGACGAGGAGCTCGCGGACCTCGCCCGCCGATCGATCGAAGGCTCGCGCGCCCCCTCGGACGTGCGGGCTCAGTTGCTCGCCGGCGTCGACGCCTGGCTGGCCGACCCGCCCTCCTGACCAGGCACCCGCGCGCCCGCCACCGCCGCCGCGAGCGTCCCGGCCGCGGCACTTGCCAGGACGATCCCCCAGGCCGCCGGTCCGAGCGGGCAGCAGCCCACGAAGTGGCTCAGGCCAGGTGTCTGGACGGCCAGCACCAGGGCGAGGAACGAGCCAACCGACGTCGCGACCACCAGGCCGCTGTGCCGGCCGGTCAGCAGAGTCTGTCCGAGCTGCGTCGTGACGAGCGCGGCTAGCCCCATCGTGCTGGCCCGCCGCCGGCGCCCGGTCATCCGGCCCGCGCCCCAGGCCAGCGTCGCGCCGAGAGTCGTACCAGCGCCGCGTACCGCGACCGACCTGGCGAGCGGTTTGCTGAGCAGGGCGCCAACCGGGCCGTTCGGCTCGGCGCCGTTCCGGCTTGGCGCCAGCGCGACAGCGAGCGCGGGGAACATGTCCGTCAGCATGTTGACCAGCAGCATCTGGCGGGTGGTCATCGGCGCGTGGCCGGCCAGCGCGGTACCGACCACCATGAACATGACCTCTCCGGCGTTTCCGCCGACGAGAATCGACACGGCGTCCCGCACCCGCTGCCACAGCGCCCGTCCCTCGAGGAGCGCCTCGCTGACGTGAGCCAGGTCGGGCTCGGTCAGCACCAGGTCCGCCGCCGACCGCGCGGACGTCGAACGCTCGGTGTTGATGCCGATCCCGACATCCGAGCGCCGGATGGCCGCCGCGTCGTTGATGCCGTCACCGATCATGGCCACCGCGTGGCCGCCGGCCTGGAGGGCCTTGACGATCTGCGCCTTGTCCTCAGGCGTGACCCGCGCAAAGACTGTGCAGCCGGCGACCCGGCGCACTCGCTCCGACTCGCTCATCCGCCGCAGGTCCGTGCCGGTGATGGCGTCCCCGTCTGCAATGCCCGTGCTGCGCGCCACTGCTCGGGCGGTGACCGGATGATCGCCGGTCAACATGACCACGTCGGCACCCGCCGCTCTGATCGCCTCGACCGCGTCCGCGGCGTCTGCGCGCGCCGTATCGGCGATGCCGACGAACCCGACGAGGGTCAGCTCCTCGACGAGTGGTTCGAGCTCGGTCGCCTGCTGCGGCAACCTGTCACGGCGCTCGGCGACGGCCAGAACTCGAAGGCCATCCGCGGCCAACCGGTCAACCATGCCTTCAACGTCCGGTGCGGGGTTGCACTTCGGCAGAACGGCCTCCGGTGCACCCTTGACGACTAGGGCCGGGCCGCCCTCCGTCGCACCCAGCGCAGCCGAGTAACCCCGCGCGGTCTCGAACGGCAACTCGGCGCGGAACTCCCAACCGTTGCGGTGGATCTCGCCCGCCTCGGCCGCGGCCTCCAACACGGCCCGATCCGTCGCATGTCGCACCGAGGCGATCTCGTTCGCGTCCACCTGCGGGCAGGCTCGCGCGGCGAGGGCGAGGATGCGCTGCGCCGTCGGCTCGTCGCGGCCGAGGTGGGCATCCTCAGCGCTGGCGATGCGGGCGAGCCGCAGCCGGCCCTCGGTGAGCGTGCCCGTCTTGTCGATGCACACGACGTCGACCCGGCCCAGTGCCTCCAGCGCCCGGGAGGCTCGCACGAGCACGCCGTGCCGGGACAGCCTGCGGGCAGCTCCGGCCTGGGCGACGGTGGCGACCAACGGCAGCCCCTCCGGAACGGCTGCGACTGCAACCGAGACTCCCGCAGCGACCGCGGACCTCAGGGGCACGCCTCGGACCAGCGCAAGTACGGTGACAGCCGCCCCGCCAAGGGCGGTCAGCGGCAGAGCGATTCGGGCCACGTCGTGCAGCCGCGCCTGGACGCCCGCCCGCGGTGGTGCGCCGGCCACCGCGCGGGTGGCGCGAGATGCCTCCGTCGACGCGCCGGTCGCGACGACCAAGGCATGTGCCGATCCAGCGAGCACGCTCGTGCCCTCGAAGACCATGCTGCTCCGCTCGGCCACCGGGACCGCGTTGACCGGACGCGGGTCCTTGGCGACCGGAGCCGACTCTCCCGTCAGCGACGCCTCGTCGACCTCGAGGTCGTCGCACCGCAACAGGCGGGCATCCACCGGGACGACATCCGCGGTTCGCAGCTCGATAACATCACCGGGGACCAGATCGCGGGCGCGAACCCGTTCCACGTCGGCGGATTCGAGCTGGTTGAGATCATTGACCCGCAAGCGTCGAGCCCATACCTCCTGCCCTCGTACCAGGCCGCGGAGCGCCCGTTCCGCACGAACCCGCTGGACGCCGCTGATGGCGGCGTTTCCCGCGAGCACCGCCCCGACCAGAGCGCCGTCCACGGCCGAGCCGACGATCGCCGATGCCAAGGCGCCGACGCCGAGCACGGGTGTAAGCGGGTCACGAAGCTCCTGACGGACGGCTCGTGACACGTCGGTCGCGTCGCGGGCGTAGCGGCCCAGCCAGCCGAAGCCCGGCATGACGCCAGGGGGCCACGTAGGTGTTCGCAAACCGTCGCCGCCTGCCGCACGAGCGCGTTTCAGCCGGGCGTAGGCCTCAACAGCGTCCAGTTCGTGCCACGGCACGTGGACGACCGGTTGCGGCGCACCCGCCCGCATGGCGCGCAATCCCGCCGTCGCGCCTCGAGTGAGCGCAATGAACGCGGCGACATGAACCGGTGAGACCTCTCGAAGCAGTCGGCGGCGCCGGTCGCCGACGGTCGCGAGCAGCAGCGCGAGCGCCGAACCCGCCTGCGCGAGTTGCACCGAACGCCGACTCACGTCCCGGGCAACGGCAACCGCTCGAAGGATCCGCCAGACGTCGTCGAGATCCTCACCGCAGACGAGGTCACCGGACCAGCAGGCAGTCGGAGCACTGCCCGGGACGGCCACCGCGACGTCGGCGGCGGCCAGCGCGTCGGCGTCTGCCGCGGAGACCACCAGCACGCCGTGCCCTTCCCTTTGCAGGCTCCGGACCTGGCCGACCAGATCATCTTCGGCGGGAAGGACGTGCGTGGCCCGAGGCACGAGCGGCTCGACGCCGGGGTGATCGGTGAGCCATACCCCGCCTCGAACGGCGGCCGCCTGATCCACGATGGCGTCGGCGAGCACGTTCAGTTCACCGTCGGGCGTGATCAGTGCACTGGAGTCGATCACCACTGCTGAGATCCGGTCAAACCGGCGGAACACCGCGGCGTTCATCGGAACGACACCACGCCTGGCCAACTCTGAGCCGATCACCGTCGCGAACCCCTGCCGGCCGTACCGCGCGGCTCGTGGCACGGCAGCCAGGATGGCGTCGGCCGCGCGGCCTGGCTGCCGCGTAAGCGCGAAGACGGCGGCAGCCGCCGCTGGTGCGGCGGGGCCGAGCCGTTCGCTCCATTCCTCGATCGGCCCTCGCGGTCTGGACACCGGACGCGGCGGTGGCGTGGGCGGCTCTTCGGGCACGGCCGACGGATCACCCGCCAGCCCCGGTTCACGCCGGATCCAGGCCCGCCGGCGGGTCCACACCTCCATCAGTTGGAGGCTGCGATAGGCCGCATCGACCGCAGGTGCGGCGACGCCCTGCGACAGCCCGTGGACGGCAGCGTCGGCCAGTGCCAGCACCAGGTCTGTCTCCAGGGGGCCGATCCGCCGCTTCACTCCTCGCCGGAGGCCGCGTTCAAGATCCAGCATCGCCAGCACGGCGCGCACCTGGCGGGGCACCGGCGAGAACCGGAAGATGGCCTCAATGCTGGCGGCCCCGGTTGCCACCACGTCGGCCGCCAGCTCGGTAGCTGCTGCTGCCAACGGAGCCGGGTCGGCGGGATGGATCGCGCGGTGCCAGGAGAAGTCTGTATCGCGGGAATCGTGGGCACTCTCCACGGCCCGGATCGTGTCCAGCAGCGTCCCCACTCCGACCTGGCGCTCGTCGAATGCCGTAAGTACCTGACCGGTCACCGCATTGACCTGCGCCCACCGGACACCCTTCATTCGGCCGAGCGCGGTACTGGCCGCACGGCCCAGCCGGCGGCGAGTACGCCGATCGCCGTCCAGTCCGCGGACCTCGATGTGCGCCCGCTCGTGGTTGACCCAGACGCGGCGGCGCTGGCGGCGCGGATGCAGGTCGATCAGGGCCCGTCCGGTCGACGTGGCCTGTCTGACCGCTCCTTCCAGGCGCCTGACCGGCGGGACAGCGCCGGAGGCCATTCGAGCGGCGCGCGGCGCTACCTCGACAATGCCCTTGGCGACCCCCACGGCACCGGCCGCACCGGCGACCCCGAGGGTCAGCGCTCCGGCGGCGACTCCGGCCGCGTTCGATGTCGCGGACCAGGTCGCACCGGCAACTCTTGACGCGAGCGTGCCCAGCACGTCACCGGCGGTACCCCCATCCTGTGCGCATATGCCCGCACCAGCTCAGCGATCAATGTGGATTTCGAGCCGGCTACCCGGATACGCGGCTCGTTCGTCACATCGATCTTGTGGTTCGCGGCGTCAGAGGGCGCACCCCACCAGCACGGGTTCGTTGGCGAGATCAACCCCGAACTTGTCGTTCACGCCGTCCCTGACCTCGCGGGCGAGCGCGATCAGGTCGGCGGTCGTGGCGCCGCCCCGGTTGGTGAGGGCCAGGGTGTGCTTGTGTGACAGGGACACCCGTCCGCCTGGGCCCGGATACCCGCGCCCGTAGCCGGCGTGCTCGATGAGCCAGGCGGCGCTCGTCTTGATCCGGCCGCCGCCCACCGGCCACCGCGGTGCGGCGTCCGGCAGCGCAGCGGCCCGATCGGCGTCCAGAACCGGATTGGTGAAGAACGAGCCGGCGCTCCAGGTGTCATGGTCGGAGGCGTCGAGCACCATGCCCTTGCCGCGGCGCAGTTCGAGCACGGCCGCTCGGAGGTCACCCAGCTTGGCCCGCTCGCCGATCTCGACATCCAGCACTCGCGCCAACTCCGCGTACCGCAGCGGCGAGCTGAGCGTGCCCTGCCGGAACTGGTACGTCACGCTGAGGATCACGTACCGGTCCGAGCCCTTGAACCGGCTCGTCCGGTAGGCGAACTCACAGTCCGCGCTGGCGAAGGTCCGGATCGCTCGGGCTTCGCGGTCGTACGTCCGGACGGACCAGATCGTCTCCGCGACCTCCTGCCCGTACGCTCCGACGTTCTGCATCGGCGTCGCCCCCACGGACCCGGGAATGCCCGACAGCGCCTCGATGCCGACCCAGCCTTCGCCGACGGCACGAGTCACGAGGTCGTCCCAGGTCTCCCCCGCGGCTACGGTGACGAGCAATCCGCCGCAGGCCGCGAGGTCGTCCGGGTCGCAGCCGGCGGCATCTACGGTCACGCCACGGGTGCGCACCCGGATGACCGTCCCGGCAAAACCCTCGTCGGCGATGACCAGGTTGGAACCACCGCCCAGCACCAGCACCGGCTCGCCGCGCTCGTCACACTCGCGGACCCCGTCGATCAGCGCGGCCTCACTGTCGGCGTCGACCAGGCGGGCCGCCGGGCCTCCCAACCGCAACGTCGTCACCTCGGACAGGTTCATGCGGCTCCGCGGGGACGGACGACGGCGCGCGCCTGAGTGAGTACCTTCTGCTCGTCCACCTTGACGGTCAGTTCGACGTCGACCAGTCCGTCGTCGCGCACGCCGGTGACGACTCCCGAGACGGTGACGGGGACCCCGTCGGCATCGTCGGGAACCACGACGGGCCGGGAGAATCGTGCGCCGTACTCCACGACTGCACCCGGGTCACCGGCCCAGTCGGTCAGCAGCCGGGCGGACAGCGCCATCGTGAGCATGCCGTGCCCGATGACGGTCGGCAGACCTACGTCCTTGGCGATGCGGTCGCTCCAGTGGATGGGGTTGAAATCGCCCGAGGCGCCGGCATAGCGGATCAGCTCAGCGCGCGTCACGCGGTATTCGCGCTCGGGTAGTTCGGTTCCGGCCACGAGCTCAGCGTCAGCCATCGGTAGCCTCCTCGGCCCGCACCAGGAGCGTGGCCGTCGCCGTGCATACGGCCTCGCCGTCATCGGTCGCCACGTCACACCTGATACCCAGAAAGTCGTTGCCCGCTCTGGATCGGACCGTGTCGAGCGTGGTGGTCGTCAGCAGCCGGTCACCGGCCTTGATCGGCCGGCTGTGGACGAACCGCTGATCGACGTGGATCACGCGGGAGTACTCGATGCCGAGATCATCCATGAGGATGTCGAAGCCCCGCAGGACGGGGATCATCGCGAAGGTCGGCGGCGCCACGACGTCGGCGTGGCCCAGGGCGCGCGCGGCCTCGGGATCGTGGTACGCGGGGTTGGTGTCCGCTATCGCCTCCGCGAACTCGCGGATCTTCTCACGGCCGACCTCGTAGGGCTGCGGCTCGTACACGCGCCCGGTGGCCGACGGATCGATGGTCATGACCTCGACCGTACCGAACGGTGCTGTCGCGGCGGCGGCCGGTCACGACGGGGTGCGCGCCAGGATCAGCGAGTCTCGCGGTGGACGGTGTGCGTGCGGCAGCGCGGGCAGTACTTCTTCAAGTTGAGCCGGTCGGGGTCGTTGCGCCGGTTCTTCTTGGTGATGTAGTTGCGCTCCTTGCAGTCCGTGCAGGCCATGGTGATCTTTGGGCGGATATCAGCGCTCTTGGCGGCCACGGGTGCCTCTCAACGACGGGTCTTTCGGGATACAAACCACACGAGGATAGCCGACCACCGGCTCGAGAGCCGAATTGTCACCGCGCGGCCGCGGTATGATCGATGGTGATGACGACCGCGAGCCTGCTGCTTAGCTGGCCGCGCTGACTTAGGTGCCCGCCGGCACGGTCAGCGCGGCGGGCAGGCTGCCTCCATTCTGGGCAAACCGCATGGTGCCGGCACT
>JASLBX010000065.1 GCA_030146385.1 Jiangellaceae bacterium
GCCACCGGGAAGAAGCCGGAGTAGCCGAGCACGGCCTCGAAGCCGACGAACGGCTCCTTCAGCTCGACCTCGAAGGTCATGTCGTCGATCTTGGTGACGCCCGACAGTTCGTCGACGCCATCCTCCTGCGCCTCGTCGATGCCGACGATGCGCGACATGAAGTACGCGTTGTTCTGGGTGTTGTCGCCGTCGGCTGCGTAGTTCCAGGCCCGGATGAATGAGTCGGCGTCGACCGGCTCACCGTTGTGGAAGGTGTAGCCGTCCTTAACCGTGATCGTCCAGGTCTGGTTGTCCTCGGTCTCGATGGACTCAGCCAGGTCGAGTACTGGCGCGCCCTCGGAGTCGTAGTCGACCAGGCCGCTGAACAGCTGGCGAATAATAAGGATCGACGGCTGGTCGTCTGCGGCGGTCGGAACCAGGAAGGCGGGCTCGGACGAATAGATCCGGAGCGTTCCACCCTCGGCAGCGGCCGGAGTCTCTTCGCCTCCGGTGCCCTCCTCGGCGGTACCGTCGCCGTCGCCGTCATCGTCACCGCCACAGGCGGTGGCCAGCAGCGCCACCGCGGCGGCGCTGGCGGCCAGTTTGAAAGGCGTGCTTACACGCATTGGGTCCTCCTCATGAGGCTGCGTAAGGCGTCATCAAGTGCCTTGAGACTGGACCAGGGTAGTCATTGGTGCCGGTCCCCCCAAACCGGAACCGGGAACACGGGATCAACCGTTATCAACCCGCTACCAGAACGTTTGCGAACGGGATGCTTCTATTCCGGTTCGCTTCATGGCCGTTATGATGCAGCGCGATGTCGACTATGACCGCCAAGCCATGGCCGCGGTTGTAAGAGAGGACCAACGTGGCAACGACTTCCCCCACACCCGCGCCTGAGGCGCCGTTGGCCGGTGAAGCGCCATTGCTGGAGGTCGAGAACCTCCAAGTGGAGTTCCGCACCCGGGACGGCGTGGCCAAGGCCGTCAATGGTGTTTCGTACACCGTCGACGAGGGCGAAACGCTCGCTGTGCTGGGTGAATCCGGATCCGGCAAGAGTGTGACGGCACATGCAATCATGGGGATTCTGGATAGCCCGCCCGGATTTGTCACCGGCGGCTCGGTCCGGTTCCGCGGCCAGGACCTGCTGGATCTGCCCGAGGACGACCGGCGGCAGTTCCGCGGCCGCAGCATTGCGATGATCTTCCAGGATGCGCTGTCATCTCTCAACCCGGTCTTCTCGGTGGGCTGGCAGATAGCCGAGATGTTCCGCGTTCACGAGGGAACGTCCAGGCAGGAAGGCCGCAAGCGCGCGATCGAGTTGATGGAACGGGTCCGCATCCCCGCCGCCAAGGACCGGGTCGGCGACTACCCGCACCAGTTCTCCGGCGGTATGCGGCAGCGCATCATGATCGCCATGGCGATCGCTCTCGACCCGGACGTGCTGATCGCCGACGAGCCGACGACGGCGCTCGACGTCACCGTCCAGGCGCAGATCATGGAATTGCTCGCGGAGCTGAAGCGCGAGAGCCGGATGGGCCTCATCCTGATCACCCACGACCTGGGCGTTGTCGCCGACGTGGCTGACAAGATTGCGGTGATGTACGCCGGGCGCATCATGGAACAGGCGGCCGTCCACGACATCTATGGCGAGCCGGCGCACCCGTACACCAAGGGTTTGCTCGAGTCGATCCCGCGGGTCGACCTCAAGGGACACGAACTGGCGGCCATCAAGGGCCTGCCGCCCAACCTGATGCGCATCCCGCACGGTTGCGAGTACAGCCCGCGGTGCCCCTATGCTCAGCAGATCTGCATCGACCAGCGGCCGGCGCTCCGCGAGGCCGCCCCTGGCCGGTACTCCGCATGTCACTTCGCCGAGGAGGTCCTCGATGGCAGCCTTTGATCGATTCGCGGACGCGGAGGTTGTGCTCGAGGTCGAGGATCTTGTCAAGTATTTTCCGCTGACTCAGGGAATCGTGTTCAGGCGCCGCATCGGCGAAGTCAAGGCCGTCGATGGCGTGAGCTTCAAACTGCGCAAGGGCGAGACGCTCGGCATCGTCGGTGAGTCCGGCTGCGGAAAATCAACGCTCGCCAAGCTGCTTATGCGACTTGAGGAACCAACTAGTGGCAAGGCGACGTTCAAGGGTCGGAACATCTTCGATCTACGGGGCAAGGCGCTGCGCGCAATGCGCCGCAATATTCAGATCGTTTTCCAGGACCCGTACGCGTCGCTCAACCCGCGCATGACGGTGGGCGACATCATCGGTGAACCGTTCGACATTCACCCCGAGGTCGCACCTCGCGAGGACCGCCGCAAGCGCGTCCAGGACCTGCTCGACGTCGTCGGGCTCAACCCCGAGCACATCAACCGGTACCCGCACCAGTTCTCCGGCGGTCAGCGTCAACGGATCGGCATTGCCCGGGGGTTGGCCCTGAAGCCGGAGATCATCATCTGCGACGAGCCGGTGTCCGCCCTTGACGTGTCGGTGCAGGCGCAGGTGATTAACCTGCTGAAGAGCCTGCAGAACGAGTTCGGCCTCTCGTATATCTTCATCGCCCACGACCTGTCCGTCGTCCGGCATATCGCCGACCGGGTGGGTGTGATGTATCTCGGCAAGATCGCCGAGCTGGGCACCGAGGATCAGATCTACGAGCGCCCCACGCACCCGTACACGCAGGCACTGCTGTCGGCGGTACCAGTCCCGGACCCCGCAGTCCGCGGCCAGCGCCAGCAGATCATCCTGGCCGGCGACCCGCCCAGCCCGGCCAACCCCCCGAGCGGCTGCCGGTTCCGGACACGGTGCTGGAAGGCGACGGACCTGTGCGCCGAGGAGGAGCCGGCCCTCGTGGTACGCCCAGGCATCGATCATGAGTCGGCCTGCCACTACGCGGAAACCCGGGAGGACGTCGTCGTCCACCACTGACGGTCGATCACGTTCAGCATGGCTGTTGGTGCCGTACTAGGCGCGTGCGCATGGT
>JASLBX010000084.1 GCA_030146385.1 Jiangellaceae bacterium
CGGCAGCCGGCCCACCCGGTCGGCCAGCCAGCCCATCACCGGCGAGAAGGCGAACATGCCGGCGATATGAATGCTGATCACCATTCCGATCACAGACAGCGACGCGTGCCCGTGGTCCATGTGGATCGGCGTCATGACCATCACCGACACCATGACCGTGTGCGCGGCCACGACAGCGCCCATGCCGAGCACCGCCCGCGGCGAGCCCCGGACGGCGCGGATGCCGGCGCGCAGGCTACCGCGGCGTTTCGTCACCGGTTTCGCCGGCTCGTCCGCCGTCGATGGACCGTCCTCCAGCCGCCGGGCCAGTACGAGCGGGTCTGGCCGGAGCCGGAACCACACCAGCGCGGCCGCCAGCAGCAGGGCCACCGCGCCGAACAGCAGTGGCCCTGCCAGCGGCTCGATGCCGACCCACGCGCCGATCTGGCCGGCCGGCTCGACCAGGTTGGGCCCCACCACCGCGCCGATCGTCGTCGACCACACGACCATCGACAACGTGCGGCCGCGCCGCTCCGGGACGGCAAGGTCGATTGCGGCGTAGCGGCTCTGCAGACCGGCGGTCGTCCCGCCCCCGTACAGCGCCATGCCGAGCATGAGGAGCGGGAAGAACTTCAGCTGGGCGCCGGCGATCGCCACCAGCCCGCCGGCCGCGGCCAGCGCCAGCGCCAGACCCAGCCCGGCTCGCCGGCCGAACCTGACGGCCAGGGACGCGGCCGGCAGGGCCAGCAGTGCCGAGCCGAGCACCTGCGCACTCTGGACGAATCCGGCCAGGTCCGGCCGTCCGAGCACTCTGCTCGCGAGCAGTACGGCGACCGCAACCCCGGTGCTGACGCCCAGCCCGGCCATCACCTGGGTACCGACGAGGGTGTGGACGGTGCGCCGCTGGATCAGCTCTACATCGACAGGGCTTCTCATGTCAGCAGCAGCCGTTCGACACGGCGCGCCGCGAAGTACACCCCGACCAGACCCATCGTCGCCAGATACGCCACGTGGACAAGCATCCCAGCACTGATGTTGTCGAGCATCAGGTTTCTCACCAGTGCTACCCCGTGGTACAGCGGGGTCAGCTGGACGAACCACTGCGCGCCGTCGGGATACCGCTCGAGCGGGAAGAACGTGGCCGACAGCAGGAACATCGGCATGATCGCCAGCTGGACGTAGTCGAGGTGGTGGACGGTACGCATGAACGTCCCCACGGCCATGCCCACCGATGCGAACGCGAACCCGATCAGGGTCGCCGCCGGGACGGCCAGCACGGCCCACCAGGTCTGGACGTAGCCAGCCGCAGCGGCCACGCAGAGGAACGCGATCGAGTACAGCAGCCCGCGCAGCAGCGCCGAAGCGATCTCTCCTATCGCGACGTCCCGCGGGCCGAGCCGGGTGGCGAGGATGGAGTCGTACAGCTTGGCGTACCGCAGCCGGAAGAACACGTTGATCGTCGACTCCAAGACGGCCCCGTTCATTGCCGAGGCGGCGAGCAGCGCCGGCGCCACGAAGACCGCGTAGTCGACCACCATGCCGCCGCCGGCGTCGATCCGCCCGATCAGCGCACCGAGCCCGATGCCCATCGCGAACAGGTAGAAGACCGGTTCGAAGAAGCCGCTGACGACCGTCACCCAGAAGTGCTTGTAGGAGCGCACGTTGCGCTCGACGAGCATGCGGGCCAGCCCCGCACCGGCTGGCATTGGGACGAGGCCTGCGACGAGCGAAGCCGCCTTCGGTGTCGTCGGCGTCGTACTCATTGCGCCGTCACCTCACCATCCGGCGGCGGAGTGACCACTCGGCCAGGGCCAATCCGGCGATCAGCCACAGCAGCATGAAACCGACGTGGACGACTGCTTCTGTCACCGACGGCGTACCGAGCGAGAGGTCGCGGCTCAGGTCGATGCCGTGTGCCAGTGGCGTCGCCCAGGCGACCGGCTGCAGCCAGCCCGGCAGCTGCGTCATCGGGAAGAACGTCCCCGAGAACAGGAACAATGGCATTACGGCGAACCGGAACAGGACGGCGAAGCCCTGGCCGTCGGTCTGCCGGGCTGAGTAGGCGAACACCGGAGTGGCGAACGCGAGGCCGCACAGCACCGCAACCGGGAGCGCGAGCACTGCCCAGGGCGATCGAATGGCACCCAGGGCGAACGCGACGATCAAGAACACGGTGCTGGTCAAGGCGATCCGGAACGTGACGAACACCAGATGGCCGAGGATGACGTCGCGTACGCCGAGCGGCGTGGCAAGCATGGCGTGGTAGAACCGCCGCCACTTGATGCCCGCCAGGACCGGGAAGGTCGACTCTCCGACCGCTGCCTGCATCGCCTGCGCTGCCAGTAGTCCGGGTGCGACGAACGCGACGTACTCCATGCCGGCGATACCGCCTCCGGTGCCACGGTCCACGAGGGGGCCGAGCAGGTATCCCATGACGCCCAGAAACATCAAGGGGACGAGAAAGCTGCTGATGGCGGAGCCGCGCCAGTTACGTCGGTAGGAGACCAGGTAGTGGATGAGCGGCCGCCGCCACATCCGTCCTTCCGGCGGTTGTTTGTGCGCGTGCGTGTCAAGCGCCGCTGCCTGCGTCATCTCGATCAGTCCACCAGCGTCCGGCCGGTCAGGTGGAGGAAGACGTCCTCCAGCGTGGAGCGCCGGGCGAGCGCGGACAGCGGCTGCAGCCCTCGGTCGTGGACGGCCGATGCCGTCGCGTCACCGTCGTCGGTGTAGAGCAGCAACCGGTCCGGCAGCACCTCGACTCGTTCGGCAAGCCCGCTGACCTTCGGCGCGTAGGGCGCGTGGTCGTCGGACTCGAACCGCAGCTCGAGCACCTCGCGGGTGGAATAGGTATCGATCAGCTGCCGTGGCGAGCCCTCGGCGACAATCTTGCCGCTGTCCATAACGACCAGGCGGTCGCACAGCTGCTCGGCTTCGTCCATGTAGTGCGTCGTGAGCACCAGAGTGACGCCCTGCCGCTTGAGCCGGAACAGCCGGTCCCAGAGGACGTGGCGGGCCTGCGGATCGAGCCCGGTCGTCGGTTCGTCGAGCAGCAGCACCTCAGGGTCGTTGACCAGAGCTCGCGCGATTGTCAGGCGGCGTTTCATGCCGCCAGACAGCGGCTCGACGACGCTGCTCGCGCGGTCGGTGAGCTGAGCGAATTCGAGCAGCTCGTCCGCACGCCTGGCGGACGTCGCCCGGGGCAGGCCGAAGTACCGGCCGTAGACGATGATGTTCTCGCGCACGGTGAGCGCCTCGTCCAGCGTGTCCTGCTGAGGGACCACGCCGAGGCGGCCTCTGATCTCGGGCCCGTTGGTGGCGGGATCGAGGCCGATGATCCGCAATTCGCCGGCTGTCGGTGGCGAGACGCAGCCGATCATCCGCATTGCCGAGGTCTTGCCGGCGCCGTTTGGCCCGAGGAACCCGAACGCCTCGCCGCGGGCGACGTCGAAGTCGATGCCGTCAACGGCGGTGAGCTCGCCGAACCGCTTGGTCAGCTTGCGGGCTGTGATCAGGGGTTCGCGGGCGGCACTCACATTGGGTGAAACTACCCTCCGCCTCTGACACTCTCACCCAAGTTTCGCTCCTAGCGTTCGGTCACCTGATCGTCGTTTGATCACCTGATCGGCGTCGAAATAACGATCAGGTCAGATGCGTCCGGCCGTCACCTGGTAGGACGCCGCGAGTTGGCCACCTGATCGTTTCTTACCACGCGGCCGCTTGACGATCAGGTGCCAAACTCGCGCGTCGCCGCAGGTAGCGAAGCCGGCCGGTCATCTGATCCACAGGGACGTGGCCGCCCACCTCACCCCAAGGTGATCGCGACGATGACTGCGAACGCCAGGAACGCCAGCGTCGCGAGGACCAGGGTCGTCAACGCTCGCCGGCCGAGCCGTCCCGGACCACCGACGCCGCCAGTCCACTCCGACGCAACCTAGATAGCAATGCTTCGTACCGGCCTGAGCTCGGGATTGGAGTCAGCGCTCGCGCGCAGGCAGCTCCAGCACGTCACAGACGGCGCGCCAAACGATCTTCGGATCCTCGCCCGCCTCCAGCGCCTCGTACACCGTGCGACCGCCGAGCGCGCCGATCACCTGGTCCCGAGCCCAGGACTCGGCATAGCCAGGGCCGAGGTGGTGTTCCATCCGTTGCCAGAACTCGGTCAACCGCACGCCCAGAGGATACGGTGCCCGCCGGACGCTGATCCGAACCAGCACGGCTTGCTACCCGGGTACGTAAGTCCGTTCCGGTCGTGGCGAACCGATTGTCAGTGCGGGGCGCGAGGATAGGTGCCATGGGTGAGGTGCTCGACCTTTTCGCAGCCGCGACCCGCGATTGGTTCGCCGGCTCGTTCCGCGCGCCGACGGCCGCCCAGGAAGGTGCTTGGCGGGCGGTCGCCGCGGGCAGCAACGCGCTCGTCGTGGCGCCCACCGGGTCGGGTAAGACGCTGGCGGCATTCCTCTGGGCGCTGGACCAGCTGGCCTCCGAACCCGTGCCGGACGAGCCGACCGAGCGGTGCCGGGTGCTGTACATCTCGCCGCTCAAGGCGCTGGCCGTCGACGTCGAGCGCAACCTCCGCGCACCGCTGACCGGCATCGCGCACGCGTCCGCCCGCCTCGGCCTCCCCCGGCCCGACATCACGATCGGTGTGCGTTCTGGCGACACACCGGCCGACGAGCGACGCCGGTTCGGCCGCCGGCCGCCGGATATCTTGATCACGACGCCCGAGTCGCTGTTCCTGATCCTCACCTCTCAGGCCCGCGAGGCGTTGCGCAGCGTCCGGACGGTCATCGTCGACGAGGTGCACGCGGTAGCGGGCAACAAGCGCGGAGCCCACCTTGCGCTGTCCCTCGAACGGCTGGACGCCCTGCTGCCTCAGCCCGCGCAGCGGATCGGGCTCTCAGCGACCGTCCGCCCGATCGCGGAGGTGGCCCGCTTCCTCGGCGGCTCGCGTCCCGTCGAGGTGGTCGATCCAGGCAGCGCGAAGGAGTGGGACCTTCGGGTGGTCGTCCCAGTGCCCGATCTCGGCGAGCTAGGCACGGTTCCTGGTGCGTCACTGGCCGGCCCCGACGACACGGCAGGTCCGTCAGCGCTGGACGCCACCACTGGCAGCGAGGCGCAGAGCTCCATCTGGCCGCATGTCGAAGAGCGAGTCGTCGACCTGCTGAGCGAGCACAACTCCACGATCGTGTTCGCCAACTCCCGACGCCTCGCCGAACGGCTCACGGCCCGGCTCAACGAGATCGCGCATGAGCGTGCCACCGGCGAGTCACTCGCGCCGGCCGGAGCCGCGATCCCGGCCCAGACCATGGCCCAGGCCGGCTCGTCCCGCGGCATCCAGCCCAGCACTCTGGCCCGTGCCCACCATGGCTCGGTCAGCAAGGAGCAGCGGGCGCTCATCGAGGACGATCTCAAGTCCGGACGCCTTCCCGCCGTCGTCGCCACCAGCAGCCTCGAGCTCGGCATCGACATGGGCGCCGTCGACCTCGTGGTGCAGGTGGAGGCCCCGCCTTCGGTCGCCAACGGCCTGCAGCGGGTCGGACGGTCCGGCCACCAGGTCGGCGCGGTCTCGCGCGGGGTCCTGTTTCCCAAGTACCGAGGCGATCTCGTCCAGACCGCCGTCGTCACCGAACGCATGCGAGCCGGTCTCATCGAGGAGTTGGCCGTCCCGCGCAACCCCCTTGACGTCCTGGCCCAGCAGATCGTGGCGGAGGTTTCGATGGACGAGTGGCGGGTCGACGACCTGCTCGCCATGGTCAGGCGGGCGCACCCGTTCGCGACGCTTCCCCAGTCGGCGTACGACGCCGTCCTCGACCTGCTGTCCGGCCGCTATCCATCCGACGAGTTCGCCGAGCTGCGCCCGCGCATTGTGTGGGACCGGACGGCCGGCACCCTGACCGGCCGGCCCGGCGCTCAGCGGCTCGCCGTCACCAGCGGGGGCACGATTCCCGACCGGGGTCTGTTCGGAGTCTTCCTGGCCGGAGCCGAGAAGAGCGGCCGGGTCGGTGAGCTGGACGAGGAGATGGTGTACGAGTCGCGGGTCGGCGACGTCTTCTCGCTGGGCGCCACCAGTTGGCGCATTGAGGACATCACGCACGATCGGGTCCTCGTCTCGCCCGCGCCCGGCCAGCCCGGCCGCCTGCCGTTCTGGCACGGCGACACCCTCGGACGTCCGGCTGAGCTCGGTGAAGCGGTCGGAGGCTTCGTCCGCGAACTCGGTGTCATGAAACCGTTAAAGGCGCGAGAGCGGGCCGCCGCGGCCGGTCTCGACGAGTGGGCCACCGACAACCTGCTCGCTTACCTCGACGAGCAGCGGACCGCTACCGGTCACGTGCCCGACGACCGGACGATCGTGGTCGAGCGGTTCCGGGACGAGCTCGGCGACTGGCGGCTGGTCGTCCACTCGCCGTACGGGGCCCGCGTTCACGCCCCGTGGGCGCTGGCCATCGGCGCCCGGCTGCGCGAGCGGTACGGCATCGACGCGCAGGCCGCACACGCCGACGACGGCATCGTGCTGCGCGTACCCGACACCGAGGAAGGCGCGCCAGACGCCTCGCTGATCGTGCTCGAGCCCGACGAGGTGGACGATCTCGTCACCACCGAGGTCGGCGCGTCGGCGCTGTTCGCGTCGCGGTTCCGCGAATGTGCGGCCCGGGCACTGCTGCTGCCCCGCCGCGATCCCCGCCGGCGGACGCCGTTGTGGCAGCAGCGCCAGCGATCCGCCCAGTTGCTGCAGGTCGCGTCCAAGTACGGCTCGTTCCCGATCGTGCTCGAGGCGCTCCGCGAGTGTGTCCAGGACGTCTATGACGTCGCCGGTCTCGAGCAGCTGATGCGGCGCACGGCCGACCGGACGGTCAAGGTCGTCGAGGTCGAGACTCCCGCGCCGTCGCCGTTCGCCCGCTCGCTGCTGTTCGGGTATGTCGCGGCGTTCATGTACGAAGGCGACTCGCCGCTGGCCGAGCGGCGTGCGCAGGCGCTGACGCTGGACTCGACGCTACTCGCTGAGCTGCTCGGGCGCACCGAGTTGCGCGACCTGCTGGACGCCGAGGTGCTCGTTCGCACCGAGGCGGAACTCCAGCGTCTGGCCGACGGGCGCAAGGCCCGTGACGCCGAGGGTGTGGCCGACCTGCTTCGCCTGGTCGGCCCCCTGTCGGAGGCAGAGGTCGCCGAGCGGTGCGTCGACCCGGAGGACGCTGCCGCCCATCTGGCCCAGCTCGAGTCGGCCCGCCGGGCCATCGTCGTCCGCATCGCCGGCGACGAGCGCTGGGCGGCGGTCGAGGACGCCGGCCGGTTGCGCGATGCGCTGGGCGCTCCCCTGCCGGTCGGCATACCGCAGGCCTTCCTCGAACCGGTGGCCGATCCGCTGGGTGATCTCGTGTCGCGGTACGCGCGCACTCATGCGCCCTTCCGGGCTGCTGACGCCGCCGAGCGCTGGGGCCTTGGCGTCGCCGTCGTTCTCGACACGCTTCGCCGCCTGGCTGCCTCGGGCCGGGTGGTCGACGGTGAGTTCACTCCCGGGCGTACCGGGGCCGAGTGGTGCGACGCGGAGGCTCTCCGCTTGCTCCGGCGGCGGTCCCTGGCCGCGCTGCGCAAGGAGGCCGAGCCGGTCGACCACGCGGTGCTGGCCCGGTTCCTGCCGGGCTGGCAACACGTCGGCAGCACGCTGTCCGGACCCGACGGAGTGTTGCGCATCGTCGAGCAACTCGCGGGCTACGCAGTGCCGGCCAGCGCCCTGGAACGGCTCGTGCTTCCCGCGAGGCTTGCCGGATACAACCCGGCCTGGCTGGACGAGCTAACTGCGGCTGGTGAAGTTCTCTGGGCCGGCCACGGCGTGTTACCCGGAACCGACGGGTGGGTGTCGCTCCACACGGCTGAGAGCGCGCCGTTGACGCTCCCCGCCCCTGACGAGGCCATCGCGTCGCCGCTGCACGAGGCGGTCGTGCGCCTGCTCGAACCGGGCGGAGCCTACTTCTTCCGGCAGATCGCCGACGCCGCGGGCAGCACCGACGACGCCGCGCTCGTCACGGCTCTCTGGGATCTGGTGTGGGCCGGCCGGCTGACCAACGACACGCTCACTCCGCTGCGGACGCTTGTCGGAGGCGGCAAGGCGACGCACCGCTCCCGGCCGGCGCGGCCCCGCTCGCGGTACGCGCGGCCGCGGGCACCGCTGCCTTCCCGCACCGGCCCACCCACGGCTGCGGGGCGGTGGTCGCTGCTCCCACCTGTGGATTCCGACGTCACCAGGCGTGCGCACGCTGCCGCCGAAGGCCTGCTCGATCGTCACGGCGTCGTCACGCGGGGCGCAGTGGTCGCAGAGCGGTTGCCGGGCGGGTTCGCCGCCGCGTACCGGATGCTGTCCGCATTCGAGGACACCGGTCGAGCCCGGCGGGGCTACTTCGTGGTCGGGCTAGGCGCGGCGCAGTTTGCCACCGTCGGCGCGGTCGACCGGTTGCG
>JASLBX010000085.1 GCA_030146385.1 Jiangellaceae bacterium
GCCGGAGCGGTGAATTCGGCCGGCTGCCAGCTTGCTTCCATGACGTTTCCGGCCACCCCGAGCCCCAGGATGGCCACCAGCGTCATGCTCATCAGTCGCCACATCGCGGTCCCAAGGATAGGGTCCGAACCGCCCGAAAACCACGATCGAATCGCCCGCCCAAATGACCACGTTAAGTGGGTATTTGCCATCGTTACGTCTTGGCAACCCCGCAAAGGCCGGAAAATGCTCGTAGAGGATCCTGGCGAGGTGGCGGCCAAGCCGACGCCTCCTATCCGGGTAGGGGGAATCGGCACGGGGGAGTACGGGCCGCAGAGATGCCTTCACGGGCCGCAGAATGCGGCTCTGCGCCCGATTTAGAGGTAGAATTGAGGCACCATCCAGGCCGCTCCGGCCCTCAGCGGGCGCCCAGCGCCCGCGCCGGGCAGAGCGGCCTGACCCCTGGCAGGAGGTCCCTAACCCGTGACTCAGTCGGAGATCCAGGTTGTGCCTGGAGTGGACGAGCTCGACGGTTCCTACAACGCTAGCGCGATTACCGTCCTTGAAGGACTCGACGCAGTTCGCAAGCGCCCCGGCATGTACATCGGGTCGACGGGTGAGCGCGGACTGCACCACCTCGTATCCGAGGTCGTCGACAACTCGGTCGACGAAGCGTTGGCCGGTCACGCCGACCGCATTGACATCGTCCTGCTCGCAGACGGCGGCGTTCGGGTGTCCGACAACGGCCGCGGCATCCCCGTTGACGAGCACCCCATCGAGAAGCGGCCCGCGCTCGAGGTCGTGATGACGGTGCTGCACGCCGGCGGCAAGTTCGGCGGCGGAGGCTACAAGGTCTCCGGCGGCCTGCACGGTGTCGGCGTGTCGGTCGTCAACGCCCTGTCGCGCCGGGTCGAGGTCGAGGTCGCTCGCGACGGTTACCACTGGCGACAGTCCTACACGTATGGCGTTCCCAACGAGCCCATCCAGCGCGGCGAGCCGACCACCGAGACCGGCACCATCACGACGTTCTGGGCCAGCGACGACATCTTCGAGACCACCGACTACGACTTCGAGACGCTCTCGACCCGCTTCCGCGAGATGGCCTTCCTGAACAAGGGCCTACTGATCACGCTCCGCGACGAGCGTCCCCAGAGCGTGGACGAGGGTGCGGCCGAGGACGTCGAGTCCGAGGAGTCGGCCGGCCCACGTGAGGTGCAGTACAAGTACGAGCAAGGCCTCGTCGACTACGTAGCCCACCTGAACCGGGGCAAGGACGCGATCCACGCGACGACGATCTCGTTCGAGGCCGAGTCCAACGGCGAGACCGAGCAGGCCATGAGCCTCGAGGTCGCGATGCGGTGGAACGCCGGCTTCACCGAATCCGTCCACACCTTCGCGAACACCATCAACACGCACGAAGGCGGCACCCACGAGGAGGGCTTCCGGGCGTCTATGACGTTTCTGGTCAACAAGTTCGCCAAGGAGTGGGGCGTCCTCAAGGAGAAGGACCCGAACCTGACCGGTGAGGACGTCCGCGAGGGGCTGACCGCCATCGTCAGCATCAAGATCGCCGAGCCGCAGTTCGAGGGCCAGACCAAGACCAAGCTGGGCAACACCGAGGCCAAGAAGTTCGTCCAGCGCGTGATCAACGAGCAGCTCGGTGCCTGGTTCGAGCAGAACCCGGCCGAGGGCAAGATCATCGCGCGCAAGGCGCAGGCGGCAGCGGTGGCCCGGGTCGCCGCGCGCAAGGCCCGCGACGCCGCGCGCAGCCGTAAGGGCCTGCTCGGCGGCGCCGGCCTGCCCGGAAAGCTGGCCGATTGCCAGTCGACGAACCCGGACGAATGCGAGCTGTTCATCGTCGAGGGTGACTCGGCGGGCGGTCCGGCCAAGCAGGGTCGTGACTCGCGAATCCAGGCGATCCTCCCGATCCGAGGCAAGATCCTCAACGTCGAGAAGGCCCGCATCGACCGCATCCTGCAGAACCAGGAAGTGCAGGCGATCATCAACGCGATCGGCACGGGCATCCATGAGGAGTTCGACCTCAACCGGCTGCGGTACCACAAGATCGTGTTGATGGCGGACGCCGACGTGGACGGCCAGCACATCAGCACACTGCTGCTCACCCTGCTGTTCCGGTTCATGCGTCCCGTGGTCGAGCAGGGCTACGTGTACCTCGCTCAGCCGCCGCTCTACAAGATCAAGTGGACGGGCCGGGACGTCGCTCCGGACTACGCGTACTCCGACGCCGAACGGGACGAGCTGGTCCGCCTCGGCATCGAGGCCGGCAAGCGGCTGCCCAAGGACGAGGGCATCCAGCGGTACAAGGGTCTCGGTGAGATGAACGACGACGAGCTGTGGGAGACCACGATGGACCCGTCGCAGCGGCTCCTGCGCCAGGTCACGCTCGAGGACGCGGCTCAGGCCGACGACATCTTCACCACCCTCATGGGCGAAGACGTCGAGAGCCGGCGCAAGTTCATCCAGCGCAACGCCCGCGACGTCCGGTTCCTGGACATCTAACAGCGTTCGAGCAACCGATTCGGTGCTGAGCGCGTCATACGTAACGGTGCGGTCTTGTACCGCCTATGGAGGAAGTTCCCGTGACTGACGACACCACGACGTCGCCCGTCCCGCAGGGCGGCCGGATCGAACCGGTCGACCTGCAGGTCGAGATGCAGCGCTCGTACCTCGACTACGCCATGAGCGTGATTGTGAGCCGTGCGCTACCCGACGTCCGGGACGGGCTGAAGCCGGTTCACCGCAAGATTCTCTACGCGATGTTCGACGGCGGGTACCGGCCTGATCGTGGCTTCTCCAAGTGTTCCCGCGTCGTCGGCGACGTCATGGGCAACTACCACCCGCACGGCGACACCGCCATCTACGACACCCTGGTCCGCCTCGGCCAGTGGTGGTCGATGCGGTACCGGCTCGTGCAGGGCCAGGGCAACTTCGGCTCCCGCGGCGACGACCGCCAAGCCGCCATGCGCTACTGCCTGTCGGGGGACACTCGGGTACGGACGGCCGACGGCACGGTGCCCATCGCCGACATCGTGCCGGACGCCGAACCGAACTCGGATCATGACATCGATCTCAAGCTCTTCGGGCGCAGCGGCGAGCTTGTGCGGGCCACCAAGTTCTTCCACTCGGGCTCGCACCAAACCCTCCGTGTCCGGACTGCCAATGGCATCGAACTGACCGGCACATACAACCACCCTGTGCTGTGCCTCGTGCCAGTCGCCGGCATGCCGACGTTGCTCTGGAAGCTTCTCGAGGAGATCCAGCCTGGCGACATCGTCGTTGCTTCGCGTCCTGCAATCGCGGAGCTCCCGGATGCCCCGAACTCGGCTTGGCTTGCTCACGTGCCGTTCCTGGCGGACTTCGTCCGGCGGCCCGAGTCGGCGCGGAACTCCGTCGACCACACCTGGCTGAAGCTGCACAACGTCGACCGGATCGATCGTTGGGAGCGTCGAGGCGCCGAGATCGCAGACCGCTTGACCGACGAGGCGTTCGCCGTCGTCGAGCCGCTGGTGGACGGCCGTTTCTACTACGCCGAGGTTGCGTCCGTCGAAGCGGCAGGCGTCCAGCCTGTCTACAGCGTTCGTGTCGACACCGACGATCACGCGTTCATCACCAACGGACTGGTCAGCCACAACACCGAGTGCCGGATGGCGCCGCTGGCCATGGAGATGGTTCGCGACATCGAAGAAGACGCCGTCGATTTCATGCCGAACTACGACGGCCGCAGCGACGAGCCTGTCGTTCTGCCGTCCCGCTTCCCGAACCTGCTGGTCAACGGCGCCGGCGGCATCGCGGTCGGCATGGCTACAAACATCCCGCCGCACAACCTCCGTGAGGTGGCCGCCTGCGTCGATTGGTACCTCGACAACCCGGAAGCCTCCAACGAGGAGCTGCTCAATGCACTCCTCGAGCGGATCAAGGGACCGGACTTCCCAACCAGCGGGCTGATCGTCGGAACCACCGGCATCGAGCAGGCCTACCGCACCGGACGTGGCTCCGTCACCATGCGCGCGGTCGTCGACGTCGAGGAGGACCAGAAGGGTCGCACTTGCCTGGTCGTCACCGAGCTGCCGTACCAGGTCAACCCGGACTCTCTCACCCGCAAGATCGCCGAGCTGGCGGACACCGGGAAGGTACCGGGCATCGCCGATCTGCGCGACGACTCGTCCGCACGGACCGGCATGCGCATTGTCATCGTGCTGAAGCGCGACGCCGTGGCCACCGTCGTCCGCAACAACCTCTACAAGCACACCCAACTGCAGGACACCTTCGGCTGCAACATGGTGGCCCTCGTCGACGGTGTGCCCCGGACGCTATCGCTGGACGCGTTCGTCCGACACTGGGTCGGCCACCAGATCGATGTCATCCGGCGCCGCACGGCCTTCCGGCTGCGCAAGCGGCGCGAGCGGCTGCACATCGTCCGCGCACTGATCAAAGCCATCGACGTCATCGACGAGGTCATCGCGCTTATCCGGCAGAGCCCGTCCGCGGCCGACGCCCAGGTTCGCCTACAGGACTTCCTCGAGATCGATGAGCTGCAGGCCCGAGCGATCCTCGACATGCAGCTGCGCAAGCTCGCTGCTCTCGAGCGGCAGGAGCTTCAGGACGAGCATGACACGCTGGTCGCCGCCATTGCCGAGCTCGAGAAGATCCTCGCGTCCGACGAGCGCAAGCGGCAGATCATTCGCGAAGAGCTCAGCGAGATCGTCGAGAAGTACGGGGACGAGCGTCGCTCGCGGATCGTTCCGGCCGAGGGTGACCTCACCGCCGAGGACCTGATCCCCGAAGAGCCTGTCGTCGTCACTATCACGCGCGGCGGTTACGCCAAACGGACGAAGGTCGACCTGTACCGGTCGCAGCGCCGTGGTGGCAAGGGTGTCCGTGGGGCGCAGCTGCGCGAGGACGATGTGGTCGCGCAGTTCTTCGTCACGACCACCCACCACTGGATCCTGTTCTTCACCAACCGTGGACGCGTGTACCGGGCCAAGGCCTACGAGCTGCCCGAGCTCGCCCGGGATTCCAAGGGCCAGCACGTGGCCAATCTGCTGGCCTTTCAGCCGGACGAGAAGATCGCGCAGGTGCTCGCGATCCGTGACTACGAGCAGGCGCCGTACCTCGTGCTGGCCACGAAGAACGGCATGGTCAAGAAGACGCGGCTCACCGAATACGACTCGCCGCGCTCTGGCGGGCTGATCGCCGTGACCTTCCGCCATGAGGACGACGAGCTGATCGGCGCCGAGCTGGTGTCCGCTAACGACGACATCCTGCTTGTGTCGCGCAAGGCGCAGGCGATTCGATTCACAGCCACGGACGAGCAGCTGCGGCCGATGGGACGCGCCACCGGCGGCGTGGTGGGCATGAAGTTCCGGGACGGCGACGAGCTGCTGTCGATGTCTGTCGTTCACGACGGAACCGACTCATTTGTGTTTACGGTCACCAACGGTGGATATGCCAAACGTACGGTCGTTGAAGACTACCGAGTCCAAGGTCGCGGGGGGCTCGGGATCAAAGCGATGAAGATCAACGAGGAACGGGGGACTCTGGTGGGCGCGCTCGTGGTCGGCGAGGGCGACGAAGTCCTGGCCATCCGTGCGTCTGGTGGTGTGACACGGAGCCCCGTTCGTGACGTGCCAGCCAAGGGACGTGACACCATGGGTGTCAAGTACGTCAGCCTCGGTTCAGGTGATGCAGTTGTGGCGATCGCTTGGAACGCGGAGGATGAGACAGCAACAGAGTCCGTTCCACTGGAACCGACTGTCGAATCGAAGGGTGAAATCTAGTGACGACCAGCGGCGGGACTGGGCGTCCCCCGACAGCGCCTGACGCGCGTCAAGGCGCCCCGGCCGGGCCTGACCGGCCAGAGGACGCGACGCGCGTCGAATCGCCGCCGGGCAACGGTGCTCGGTCCACGACCAAGGCATCGACGGCATATGAAGTCGCAGCGGCGCTGCGCGCGCAGGCATCGCGGGCCG
>JASLBX010000403.1 GCA_030146385.1 Jiangellaceae bacterium
TGCATCATCGCGCCGAACACGCCCGTCTCGACGTGAGCCCCAAGTCCGCGCAGGGCGTCGCAGAAGGCATCTACCAGCGGCTCGGCCACAGGTCCGGGCGCTGCCGCCGACCATGACGGGCGCCGGCCCTTGCGCGTATCGGCGTAGAGCGTGAACTGGCTGACGACGAGGATGGGTGCGCCCACGTCTGCCGCCGACTTCTCATCGTCCAGGATCCGCAAGTCCCATACCTTCTTCGCCAGCCGCTCGGCCTCGGCCGGCGTATCGGTGTGCGTCGCGCCGACGAGTACCAACAGGCCCTGGCCGCCCGGGCCCGGTTCGGCCGCACCCACCACTTGACCCTCAACGACGACCGACGCCGACGACACCCGCTGCACAACTGCCCTCACCCAGCCGATCCTGCCAGTGCGCGTCACCGCGTGGCAGGATCAGCGCGTGCCACACGAGCTGGTTGCCGAAGTCGTCCGTTCAGGCCTGGTGGAGAGCGCCCACCACGGGTCCGTCGTCGTCCTCCGGCCGGACGGCTCGGTCGGCTTCGCCATGGGGGACGTTGACGTCCCGATGTATCCACGCTCGTCCAACAAGCCCATCCAGGCGGCCGCGATGGCCAGGCTCGGGTTGCCATTCGACGGCGAGCTGCTCGCCCTGGCGGCGGCGAGCCACTCCGGCGAGGACTTTCACCTGAAGGGGACGCAGCGGATCCTCGCCGCTGCCGACCTGGACGAATCGGCCTTGCAGAACACGCCGAGCTGGCCATTGGACTCGCTGGCCCAGCTCGCATACATCCGGCGTGGTAACGACAAGTCCTCCCTGGCCGACAACTGCTCGGGCAAGCACGCGGCGATGCTGGTGACCTGCACGCTCAACGGCTGGCCGACCGAGACATACCGCGACCCGGAGCATCCGCTGCACCGCGCGATCGCCTCGACGCTGGCCGAGCTAGCGTCGGTGCCGGTGACGCACACTGGCGTGGACGGCTGCGGGGCGCCACTGTTCGGGCTGACCCTGACTGGACTGGCCCGGGCGTTCCGGGCGCTCGCTCTCGCCGCGCCCGGCTCACCCGAGCGGCGCGTCGTCAACGCCTTCCAGACGCATCCCGAATGGGCGAGCGGGACGACCCGGGACGAAGCCAAGCTGATCCGCGGCGTGCCCGGATTGTTCTGCAAGGCCGGGGCCGAGGGCGTTTACGCAGGGGCCACGGACGACGGCAGCGCCGTGGCACTCAAGATCGCAGATGGCCAGGCGCGCGCTCGGCCGGTTGTGATGGCCGCCGCGTTGCGCAGGCTCGGGCTCGACTACCCGGTGCTCGAAGAGCTCGGCCGCGCGCCCGTCCTGGGCCACGGCGAGCCGGTGGGAGAGATCCGCGCGGTGGGCATCTGAGCAGGTCCGACGATCGTCGAGGAGCGCTGGCCCTGTCCGCGGTCAGCTTGGGTCGCGCGACCGCGAGCGACGGTGGATGAGTTCGCGACTGAGCATGGCGATGACCAGCGCGGCGACGCCGAGCGCGATGGTCTGCCAGGGCAGGGACGCTGCCAGCAGCAGGCACGACACGAGCCCGGACCAGGCCAGCCAGCGGGGCCACCTGCGCTCGTCCGCCCGCAAGCGCAGCGCTGCCGCGTTCGTGACGGCGTAGTAGAGCAGGACGGAGAACGCACTGAACGACAGGACGGCCACCAGACCGCCGGACAGGACGGCCACGATGACGGCGACACCTACGACGACCTCGGCAACATGCGGGATCCGCCGGGTGGGATGGACGGCCGACAGCGGCGATGGCAGGTCGCCCTCATGGGCCATGGCGAACGCGGTGCGGCTGATTCCGGCGACGAGCGCCAGCAGCGCAGCCAGCGCGGCGATGGTAGCCCCCGCCGTCGTCACGGGTACGAGCCAGCCCGCACCGGCCGCCTCGACGACCGCGGTGATTGGGCGCGCGGAGCCGGCCGCGCCACCAGGACCGAGCGCGAACAGTACGGTCGCACCCACGGCCAGGTACAGCACGAACACCAGGCCGAGCGCGATGGGCACCGCCCGCGGGATGGTGCGAGCCGGGTCGCGGACCTCCTCGCCCAGCGTGGCGATGCGCGCGTAGCCGGCGAAAGCGAAGAACAGCAGGGCTGCGGCCGCCAAGACATCGTCCGCGCCGACAACGTCGCCGAGGCTCTCGCGGGTTCCACCGTCCCCACCCGCCAATCCGGCGACGACAGCGGCGGCCAGGACGGCGGTAACCACCGCGACCAGCCACCGAGCCGTCCGCGCAGTGCGCTCGACTCCCGCGAGGTTGACGACCGTGACGAGCACCACGGCTCCGACGGCGATCGCGCGCGACTGATCCGGCCACAGGTACGTCCCGACGGCATGGGCAGCCGTGGCGCACGACGCGATCTTGCCAAAGACGAACGCGTAACCGGCCAGGGCACCCCATGCGTGGCCCAACCGTTCGCGGCCGTAGACGTACGTCCCACCTGCCTGCGGATGGACCGCGGCGAGCTGAGCGGACGACGTCGCGTTGCACAGCGCAACGAAGGCGGCGATGGCAAGGCCCGCGAGCAGCCACAACCCCGCCCGCTCGGCGGCAGGTTGCCAGACGACGAAGACCCCGGTCCCGATCATCGCGCCCAGCCCGACGATCACGGCGTCACCGGTGCCGAGCCGGCGCGAGAGGCGGGATTCGGGTTGGCTCACGGCTCTAGCTTGCCCGGCCCTGTAGCCGACGTCACATGCCCTCTGCTTGCAATTGTTAGCACTTGCTAGCTAGCCTTGAGGCATGGCTGGATCGCTCGGAGAGTTTCTACAGGAGCAACGGCGGCACGCCCAGCTCTCTGTGCGGCAGCTCGCCGAGCGAGCCGGGGTGAGCAATCCCTACATCAGCCAGATCGAGCGTGGTCTTCGCAAGCCCTCGGCGGAGGTGTTACAACAGATCGCCAAGGCGCTGCGGATCTCCGCGGAGGCGCTCTACGTCCGCGCCGGCCTGCTCGATCAGCCAGACAGCGACCGCACAGTCGAAGATGCCGTGCTGGCCGACCCGGTATTGACCGACCGCCAGAAGCGACTGCTGCTCGACCTGTACCGGACATTTCGTTCCGAATCGATGCCTGACCAGGCCGAAGGGTGATTCACATGCCGAAGACCAACACCGACCCGAAGCCGCTGTACGCGGCTGCCGGCGTTGCCGACCTTGCCGTTGCCGCGCTGCGCGAGCTGCCCGCCCGCCTGCCGGTATTCGCTGAGCGCGCCGAGAACGCGGCCGTCACCGCCCGGGCAAAGCTCGCCGACCGGTTCGGCGATCTGCCGGGCGAGCTGGAGAAGCGGCGCGCTGAACTGCCGGCCGAGATGCAGAAGCTCCGTTTTGAGCTGCCCGGCGAGCTTGACAAGCTGCGCGCCGAGCTGCCCGCCGGTGTGCAGCGCCTTCGCGACGAGCTGCCCGCCGACGTGCAGAAGCTCCGTGGTGAGCTTCCATCCGTCCTGACCGACCTGCAGGCCAAGGCGCAGAAGTACTACGGCGAGCTGGCCACCCGCGGCGCAGGTGCCGTCGCCCGCTTCCGCCGCGACAACGCCGAGACGATCGAGGCGGTCGCCGCCAAGGTCGCCGGGACGGCTGAGAAGGCAGCCGACGCCGCCGACCAGGTCGCGGAGGACCTCGCCGAGGCCGGTGCCGCAAAGCCGGCGCGGAAGCAGCCCGTGAAGAAGTCGGCCACCACGCGGACGCGCAAGCCCGCCACGTCCTGACCGGACCCGTCACACAAGCCAGGCCCGGGTGACGCGCTGTCACCCGGGCCTCGCCGTGACCGATGCCATTGCGATCGCGTAGGCTCGGGGGGTGGACAACGCCGTTGATTTTCTGCAGTCGGGAGTGTTCACCCTCCTGATCATCGGAGGCCTGATCCTTGCGGCCTTTGCATTGATCGATG
>JASLBX010000241.1 GCA_030146385.1 Jiangellaceae bacterium
GGCCCGGCTCGGGAGTGTCCCGTACCCCGAGTACCACTCGTCCCGCGACCTGCCGGGTGTGGTTGACGCCACGCAGCTCGAGCGCGCAGGCACCATCATGTGGCAGTGGCTGCTGAGCCTGAGCTGATCAGACGCTCTCCCGCAACCCAAGGCTGCGTTCACGCTGGCACCATCGCCAGGCGACAGCTCAGGCGCCGATCGGCGCGGTGTCGGGGGCCGAGCCCTCCCTGTGCGCTCGCCATGCCGGCAGGTACAGGGGTGCGGCGAGGGCCAGTACAACGGCGCCGACGACGATGGCGAACCGAACCGATGTACCGTCCTTGGACGGCGAACGCTGCCGCGAACAGCGCCAACGAATCTGCGACGTAGAGCAGCATCAGCGAGATCAATCCGATGACGCCCGCGGCAAGCAGCACGGGCCGCCGGCCTAGTGAATCCGACAGACCGCCGGTGGGCAGTTCCAGTCCGAGCACGACGAGCCCCTGCACGGCCGCAGCCAGGCCCAGCTCGGCCACGCTCAGCCCGCGCTCGAGCGGCAGGAGCGCGAACACGGGAAGCAGTAATCCGGTCGGGAACCACCGGAGAGCCAGCAGGACGAGATAACGGCTGCGTGCCTGTCAGGCAGTGAGGTTCGTCACTGCGAGCCCGCCGATCTGGGGACTGCCAGCAGGTATACCGCCACCTGCCGGGCGGTGGGATCGTCTGGCGGCCGTTGGCCCGCCATCCAGCGCTGCACGACGGCGAGCAGTTCCTGGTTGAGCGCCGTCAGGTCCTCGGGGCGCAACCGCAGGTAGAGATCACTCTCGTCGGCCGCGTCCACCCACTCACGCGGCCACTCTTGACGTTCGCGATGCCAGCTCTGCACGGTGTCGAGGAGGAAGCGCACCTGCTGCTGCTCCATCACGTTCAGTGCTTCGCGTCCAGCGTCCTCGTCCAGGAAGTCGGTGGGACGGAAGCTGGTGGCGTCGTGGACGGCCCGCCAGCGCCGCTCACGGCGTGACGGCTGCTCTTCGTCCTCGACCACGAAGCCGAACCGCGCCAGCTGCCGCAGGTGATAGGACGTCGAGCCGCTGGACTCGCCGAACTTCCGGCCCAGCTCAGACGCGGTCGCCGGGCCGTCCAGCCGGAGAGCCCCCAGCAGCTGGGTGCGAAGGGGATGAGCGAGCGCTCGCAGGGTATCGACGTCGGTGACCTGCTTGCGGGCGAGAGCCATGCCCGCCAGCATAGATTACAAGGGAAATTTTGCAAAATTATGTTTGCGATCACGCCGATGTCTCAACTTGGAACAGAGGTCGTATACCGTGCGTTGTCCTATCCGAGTTGACAGGACCGACCGGGTTGGTCGCACACTTCGCCTGTCGATGTCCACGCATGAAGGAGCAATCACACGTGGCCCGCACGAGTAACGACGGCCTACGCCGACTGGTCATCGTCGAGTCGCCTGCCAAGGTGAAGACGATCGCCGGCTACCTCGGCAAGGGGTATGTCGTGGAGTCCTCGTTCGGGCACATCCGCGACTTGCCGACGAAGAAGACCGAGGTGCCGGCGGCCAAGCGCGACCGGTTCGGGGCGCCGGTGGGCGTCGACGTCGAGGGCGGATTCGAGCCGCTCTACGTCGTTCCGCTGGGCCGGGCGAAGGATCAGGTCAAGAAGCTCAAGGCCGCGCTCAAGGACGTCGACGAGTTGCTGCTCGCCACCGACGAGGATCGCGAGGGCGAGGCGATCGCGTGGCACCTGCGCGAGGAGCTCAAGCCCAAGGTGCCGGTCAAGCGGATGGTCTTCAACGAAATCACCCGCGACGCGATCGCGGCGGCCATCGAGAACCCACGCGATATCGACGAGCACCTGGTCGATGCGCAGGAAGCCCGCCGGATCGTCGACCGCCTCTACGGCTACGAGGTCTCGCCCGTCCTGTGGCGCAAGGTCATGCAGGGCCTATCTGCCGGGCGCGTGCAGAGCGTCGCCACCCGGCTCGTCGTCGACCGTGAGCGCGACCGCATGGCGTTCCGGGCCGCCGACTACTGGGACCTGGTAGCCACGCTCGACACCGGAACGGACGAGGAGCCGAACTCGTTCGAGGCTCGCCTGGTATCCGTGGCCGGTTCTCGAGTCGCCCAGGGTCGCGACTTCGACTCCCGAGGCCAGCTGAAGGACCGCTCGGCCGGCGTCGTCATCCTCGACGAAGCCGAGGCCCAGGCGCTTGCCGCCGCGTTGACGGACGTCCCGTTCGAGGTTCGGTCCGTCGAGTCCAAGCCCTACAAGCGCAGCCCCTACGCACCGTTCCGAACGACGACGCTGCAGCAGGAGGCGTCGCGCAAGCTCGGCTTCGGCGCGGCCCGCACCATGCAGGTTGCCCAGCGGCTGTACGAGGGTGGCTTGATCACCTATATGCGAACCGACTCGATCACGCTGTCCGAGTCGGCGATCTCGGCTGCCCGTAGCCAGGTGGCGCAGCTCTACGGGGCCGAGTACCTCCCCGACGCCCCGCGGCGGTACAGCAGCAAGGTGAAGAACGCGCAGGAGGCGCACGAGGCGATCCGACCGGCCGGCGAGACGTTCCGTACTCCGGGCGAAACCGGACTGACCGGCGACGACTTCCGGCTCTATGAGCTGATCTGGAAGCGCACCGTCGCCTCCCAGATGCGCGACGCCCTCGGCGAGACGATCACCGTCCGGGTCGGCGCGACCGCTTTGTCTGGCGAAGCCGTCGAGTTCGGCGCATCCGGAAAGACGATCACGTTCTTCGGCTTCCTCAAGGCGTACGTCGAAAGCACCGACGACCCCGAGGAGCAGCGGGACGACCGTGAGAAGCGGCTGCCGAACCTCGACGAGGGGCAAGCCCTGACGGCGGCCGACGTGTCCGCCGACGGCCACTCCACCAAGCCCCCTGCCCGGTACACCGAGGCGACGCTGGTGCGAGAGCTTGAGGAGCGCGAAATCGGGCGACCCTCTACGTACGCGCCGACCATCCGGACGATCCTCGACCGCGGTTACGTGTTCAAGAAGGGCACTGCTCTCGTGCCGTCCTGGCTGGCGTTCGCGGTGACCCAGCTGCTCGAGAAGCACTTCAGTTGGCTGGTCGACTACGAGTTCACCGCCCGGATGGAGGACCGGCTGGACGAGATCGCCGCAGGCCGGGCCGAGCGGGCCGCCGAGCTCGCCAGGTTCTGGAGCGGCGACGACCAGATCGAGGGCATCAAGCACCTGGTCGACAACCTCGGCGAGATCGACGCCCGCGGCATCTCGTCGTTCCCGCTGGACGACGGAGTAGTGGTGCGGGTAGGCCGCTACGGCCCATATGTCGAGGACGCCGAAGGCAACCGGGGGAGCGTCCCCGAGGACCTGCCGCCGGACGAGCTGACCATCGCCAAGGCGAAGGAGTTGCTGGCCGCAGGCAACGGCGACCGCGAGCTGGGCGCCGATCCCGCCACCGGGCGGAAGATCGTCGTCAAGTCCGGACGCTACGGGCCGTACGTCACCGAAGTCCTGCCGGACGACGTCCCGTCCGGGACCAAGCCGCGGACGGCCTCGCTGTTCAAGTCGATGTCGCCGGAGACGGTGACGCTAGACGACGCCCTGCGGCTGCTGACGCTGCCCCGGACGGTCGGCAAGGACAGCGAGGGCACCGAGATCATCGCTGCGAACGGCCGGTACGGCCCGTACGTGAAGAAGGGCTCGGACACGCGCTCGCTTCCGGACGAGGAATCGCTGTTCACGGTCACCGTCGAGCAGGCGGAGGCGCTGTTCGCCGAGCCGAAGGGCCGGCGGGGACGGGCGGCCGCCGCGCCGCCGCTGCGCGAGCTCGGAACCGACCCGGCGAACGGAAAGCCGCTGGTGGTGAAGGACGGCCGCTTCGGCCCGTACATCACCGACGGCGAGACCAACGTGACAGTCCCACGCGGCACGAACGTCGAAGACCTGACCCACGACCGAGCCGTCGAGCTGATCGCCGAGAAGCGGGCCAAGGGCCCGGCCCCGCGCCGCCGCACCCGCTCCCGCTCCTGACGTTCGATCACGTTCAGCATGCCTGTGGGTGCCGTACCAGGCGCGTGCGGGTGGTATGGCACCGATTGGCCTAGTGGGGCACCGGTTTGTAGACGGCCGGACGCGCCACCAGCCCGGCTACACCCAGGCCGGCGAGAACTACCGAGCCGCCCACGACGGCATCCATCAGGTAGTGGTTGCCGGTCAGGACGATGGCCGACAGCATCAGCACAGGCAGCGCGACGGCGACGGCCCGCGCGAGCCGGTGCTCGGCCAAGCGGTAGATCGCGATGCCGGCCAGCAGCACCCAGCCGAAGTGCAGGCTCGGCATCGCTGCGTACTCGTTGACCAGCGCCGATGCGTTGAATTCCCGGTACCCGTCAGAATGCGCCGCGATCGTGTCGACGAAACCGTGCTCGGGCAGGAACCGTGGCGGCGCCAGCGGGTAGAGCGCGAAGACCACCAGCGAGAAGCCGCCCGAGGCAAGCAGCGCGTTGCGGTAGAACGGGTATGCGGCCGGACGCCGCACGAGCAGCCACAGCAGAGTGCCCACGATGATCGGCCAGTACAGGATGTAAACCGCATTGGCCAGGTTGACGATCATGTCGCTGCCAACGGCCCAGGTCTGAAGCCGTGGCTCGACGAAGATGCCAAGGCCGCGCTCGAACGCGATGAGCCGTTCAGCATTGGCGAAGGCGAGATCGACGCGATCGTCCGTA
>JASLBX010000271.1 GCA_030146385.1 Jiangellaceae bacterium
CCAGATAGGTGACCACCACGCCCCCGAGGCGGCGCGCACCCGCGCCGCCTCCGAGGCGTGCTCGCGGCACAGGGCTCGCCTGCCTTGAGAGTCCACTTCGGCGTTAGTAACCAATGCCCACGCCACCTTGGTTCCGGGCACGAGCAGATCGGCGTAGACCGGCAGGTGGTCACAGGCATCGCTGGTCACGACCGCCGCCGTCTTGGCGACGACGTCGTCCGAGGTCAGCATGTAGTCGATGCGTCGGTCCGGGCTCTCACTCGGATAGGTGTACCCGTCGCCGAGGCCAGCCTCTTCCCACGCGTCGACGAGACCGTCCAGCAAGGTCTCAATTCCGGCGCGGTCGCGAGGGCATTGAGATCGCCCACGAGCACCACAGACTCGTCCGGCGTGCCGATCAGCTTCTTGATCGCTTCCGCCTGTTCGAGGCGTTCGGCCGCGTCGTTGTGCTGGAGATGGGTGTTGTAGACCTGCACGGGCACGTCCCGGACGACCACCCGCGCCAGGGTGCGGATCAAGTGAGTCAGTCGCATGCTTCGACCCTGGCGATCTGCGGTGACGCACCGGTGATGTACGGACAAAACTCGTTCGACGAGTTGGCTTCCAGTTGTGTGATCAAGGACCGTGGACGATGCCGCGGTATGCAATTGCGCCAGGCGGGTCCAGGTTGTACGACAGCCAGCGCTGCCGCGCATGAAGATGATGACCTGCTCGCGTGAGCGAGCACTGACCCGTGGGACGCTCCGAAGCCTTCCGGGATCTGACCTGCGTGTCGTCAGAGATCAGAGGGCGCCCCCGGCAGGATTCGAACCTGCGCACCCGGCTCCGGAGGCCGGTGCTCTATCCCCTGAGCTACGGGGGCTCAGACCGTAGGGAAGAGTACCAGCCGGCCGGTCGCGAACCCGAATCGATAACGTCACATCGGGGACCGGCTCGGGGAAGTCCCTGACGACATCCACGCCGCGATGACGGACAATGAAAACCAGCGGGCACTCGCTCGTGAGAGATGAGGTTGATCAATGTCTACTGGAGCCAAGGTCGCCGTCGGTGCGGCTGGCGTGCTCGTCGCTCTGTGGCTGCTTCCGTTCTGGCTTGTCGCGTTGGTCGTGATCGGCGGACCGATCGCGCTCTACCTGATGCTTGACGAGTCGCAACGGCGCAGACTGCGGAGTTCGTTCGGGCGCAAGGAGCTCGGCCGCTAGGAATCGGCCGAGCGAAACCGGAGAGAAAGCGGCACGTCCGTCTCGATACGCTTGGTCGGTGACTCCCGAGCAGCTATCGAGCACGGTCCGTGCTGCCCTGTCGGACGCCATCTCGGCGGGCGAGATAAGCCTGCCCGATGGCGTGCCGTCCACCGTGACCATCGAGCGGCCGCGCAACCGAGCGCACGGCGACTACGCCACTAATGTTGCGCTCCAGCTGGCCAAGAAGGCCGGCACCAATCCGCGCGCACTGGCCGAACTGCTCGCTGCCCGCCTGCACGAGCACGCCGGGATCGAGAGCGTCGACGTCGCCGGCCCGGGGTTCCTCAACATCACGCTCGCCGCCGGCGCTCAGGGCGAGCTCGCCCGCACCATCGTCGAGGCCGGCGAGGCGTACGGCCGGTCCGACACTCTGGCCGGCACGAGGATCAACGTCGAGTTCATCTCGGCCAACCCCACGGGTCCGCTGCACCTGGGGCACGTGCGGTGGGCGGCCGTCGGCGACGCGATCGCCCGGGTGCTCGCCGCCGCTGGTGCGGATGTCACGCGTGAGTTCTACATCAATGATCGAGGCGTCCAGATGGACCTGTTCGGGGCGTCCCTCATGGCTCGCGCCTACGGGGACGAGGTGCCGTCGGACGGTTACCACGGAGAGTATGTGGCCGATCTCGCCAAGCAGATCGTCGCGGCACGTCCACAAATCCTCGATCTCCCGCCCGACGAGCAGCAGACCGCTTTCCGGGAAGAGGGGTACCGGCTACAGCTGGCCGAGCAGCAGCGTGATCTCGAGGATTTCCGCACCACGTTCGACGTCTGGTACTCCGAACGAAGCCTGCACGAGTCCGGCAAGGTCGGACACGGCATCGATGTGCTGCGCAAGCAGGGGCACGTGTACGAAGCCGAGGGCGCGCTCTGGATGCGGACGACCGACTTCGGCGACGACAAGGACCGGGTCATCGTCCGGAGCAACGGCGACTACTCCTACTTCGCTTCCGACACCGCGTACTACGTCGACAAGCGCGAGCGGGGCTTCGACGTCTGCATCTACCTGCTCGGGGCCGACCACCACGGTTACGTCGGACGGCTCAAGGCGATGGCCGCCTGCGCCGGCGACGACCCGGACGTCAACATCGAGATCCCGATCGGCCAGCTAGTCAAGATCGTCAAGGGCGGCCAGGAGGTCAAGCTCTCCAAGCGGGCGGGCACCATGGTGACGCTCGCCGACGTCGTGGACCTGGCCGGCGTCGACCCACTGCGTTACACGCTTTCTCGGTACCCGGCCGACTCGCCATTGACCGTCGATATCGACCAGATCACCAGGCAGGCGAGCGACAACCCGGTGTTCTACGTCCAGTACGCGCACGCCAGGCTGGCGTCCATCATGCGCAATGCGGTCGAGATGGGCGTCGACAAAGGAGAGCTGAAACCGGAACCGCTCGACCACGAGCGCGAGTCGCTGCTGCTCGGCGCGCTGGGCGAGTTCCCCCGGGTGGTCGCGACGGCAGCCGAGCTCCGCGAACCGCACCGGGTCGCCCGCTACCTCGAGGATCTCGCCGGGACTTTCCACAAGTTCTACGAGCAGTGTCAGGTGCTGCCGAAGGGCGACGAGGAGACGACCGACGTGCACCGCGCCCGGCTGTGGCTGGTCGATGCCACCCGGACCGTCCTGGCCAACGGCCTCGGGCTGCTCGGCGTCCGCGCTCCGGAGCGGATGTAATGCGCGCTCACGAGGCCGGAGCGCTGCATGCCGAGGCCGGCCACCGCGGGCCGTCCTGGCTACGCGAACCGGCCGACGTCAACGCCCTGGTTCCGGCGCTGTGGGCGCGCAACGTCGAACGCAGGACAGACGGCGTCCTCACGGTCGCGGGCGTCCCGGTCGACGAGATCGCGCGCGAGCTGGGCACGCCTGCCTACGTCATGGACGAGGACGACTTCCGCGTCCGCGCCCGAGCCTTTCGGGACGCTTTCCACGCGGCCTTCGAGCCGCTCTCCGGTGGGGCGGACGTCTATTACGCCGGCAAGGCGTTCCTGTCGATCGCGTCCGCGCGGTGGGTGGCCGAGGAGGGCCTGAGCCTGGACGTGTGCAGCGGCGGCGAGCTGGCGGTCGCGTTGCGCGCTGGGTTCCCGCCCGAGCGCATAGGCGTGCACGGCAACAACAAGTCCGTCGCCGAACTGGCCCGGGCGCTGGACGTCGGCGTGGACCGTACCGTGATCGATTCGCCTGCCGAGATCTCTCGGCTGGCCGCGCTGGCGCGGGACCGAGGGGTCCGGGCGCGGGTGCTCGTGCGCATCACCGTGGGCGTCGAGGCGCACACTCACGAGTACATCGCCACCGCGCACGAAGACCAGAAGTTCGGGTTCTCCCTGGCCGGAGGAGCGGCCGCCGAGGCGGTCGCCGCTGTCCTGGCCGAGCCGAGCCTCGAGCTGCTGGGCCTGCACTCGCACATCGGCTCGCAGATCTTCGACACGTCGGCGTTCGAGGTCGCGGCGCGCCGGACGCTGGGGCTCCACGCCGCGATCCGCGCCGAGCACGGTGTCGAGCTGCCCGAGCTCGATCTCGGTGGTGGCTACGGGATCGCGTACACGACTCAGGACGACCCGATGCCCCCGGCCGAATTGGCCGCCAGCATGGCCGAGATAGTCGGGCACGAGTGCCGCGCCTACGACGTACCGGTGCCGCAGATCAGCGTCGAGCCGGGTCGTGCGATCGCCGGGCCGTCCGGATTCACGCTCTACGAGGTCGGGACGGTCAAGGAGGTCGAGCTCGATGCGGGCGCGTCCCGCATCTATGTTGCTGTCGATGGCGGGATGAGTGACAACATTCGCACCGCGCTGTACGACGCGGATTTCTCATGCACGCTGGCCTCACGCCGCTCGGAGGCGCCGCCCGTCCTGGCTCGTGTGGTCGGCAAGCACTGCGAAAGCGGCGACATCGTGGTCAAGGACGAGTTCCTGCCGGCGGACGTCCGTCCCGGCGACCTGATTGCCGTCCCGGGGACTGGTGCCTACTGCCGGAGCCTCGCCAACACCTATAACCATGTGCCGCGCCCGCCCGTCATCGCGGTGGCGGACGGCAAGGCGCAGGTCATCGTCCGTCGCGAGACCGAGGACGACCTGGTCCGCCTCGACGTCGGCTGAACGCGGCGCGCGCCCATGCGACATGTCCGGCCGGACAACAGCGTGACCAGGCCGTTGTCCGCGCCTGGCCCGGACAACTCGAAGATGGCGGGAGAATCTGCGCCGGTAGGGGCTGTTGCTGAGACGGACATCTCGCGATACGGACGTTGTGCGCGAGATCTTCCGGCCGTGACCGACACTTGGGCGTGGTAACCATGCCGGGGAGGGTTCGATGAGCACGCTTCGGGTCGCGCTGCTGGGCTGCGGAAACGTGGGCGCCGAGGTGGCCCGGCTGATGACCGAGCACGCAGGCGATCTCGAGGCACGTGCCGGGGCTCGGCTGGAACTGGCCGGCATCGCCGTCCGGCGGCCGAACCGCGACCGCTCGGCTACGGGCGTCCGTCCCGACCTGTTCACCACCGACGCCCACGGGCTGGCCACCAGCGACGACGTCGACATTGTCATCGAGCTGATCGGCGGCATCGAGCCGTCCCGCGGCCTGATCCTGGCCGCGATGGAGCACGGCGCGTCCGTTGTCACCGGCAACAAGGCGCTGCTGGCCGAGGATGGCGCGACGCTGCACAACGCCGCTGAGAAGCACGGCGTCGACCTCTATTACGAGGCTGCCGTCGCGGGCGCGATCCCGCTGTTGCGGCCGCTCCGTGAGTCGCTGGCCGGGGACCGCATCCGACGCGTGCTGGGCATCGTCAACGGCACAACCAACTACATCCTCGACCAGATGGACCGCTCGGGCGCCAGCTACGCCGAGGCGCTCGAAGAGGCCCAGGCACTCGGGTACGCCGAGGCCGATCCGACTGCCGACATCGAGGGGTACGACGCAGCGGCCAAGGCGGCCATACTGGCGGGCATCGCCTTCCACACGGCAGTGACGAGTGCGGACGTCCACCGCGAGGGCATCGCCGACGTCACGGCCGCCGACGTGGCCAGTGCTCGAGAGATGGGCGCGGTGGTCAAGCTGCTCGCCATCTGCGAGCTGTCCGAGGACGGGCGCTCGGTGGGGGCGCGGGTCCACCCGGCCATGCTGCCGCGCATCCATCCGCTGGCGAGCGTGCGCGGCGCGTACAACGCCGTCTTCGTCGAGAGCGACGCCGCAGGTCAGGTCATGTTCTACGGCCCTGGTGCGGGAGGCACACCCACGGCCAGCGCCGTCCTTGGCGACCTGGTCACCGTCGCTCGCAACAAGCTCGCCGGCTCACTGGGACCAGGCGCGTCGTCGTACGCCGACCGCCCGGTCCGTCCCATGGGCGACACGATGACCCGCTACCACATCAGCCTCGACGTGGACGACCGTCCCGGCGTGCTGGCCGCGGTAGCCACCGTCTTCGCCGAGCACCGCGTCTCGATCGAGACCGTCCGCCAGCGGGTGCACGGCCCGGACGACGCAGAGCTGGTGGTCGTCACGCACATCGCACCGGACCGCGCGCTGGCCGCTACCGTGGCCCAGTTGCGCGGGCTGGACGCCGTGCGTGATGTGCTATCCGTGATGCGTGTCGAAGGGGAGTAGTCCGATGACCCACCTGTGGCGAGGTGTGATCGAGGAGTACCGCGACCGGCTGCCGGTAAGTGCGGACACGCCGGTGGTCACGCTCCGGGAGGGTGGGACACCCCTACTGCCGAGCCGCTGGCTGTCCGAGCTGACGGGCTGTGACGTACACCTGAAGGTCGAAGGATCCAACCCGACCGGGTCGTTCAAGGACCGCGGCATGACCGTGGCGGTCTCGAAGGCGCTCGAGGAGCAGGCCAAGGCCGTCGTCTGCGCGTCGACGGGCAACACCAGCGCGTCAATGGCCGCATATGCGGTGCGCGCGGGTATGACTCCGGTGGTACTGATCCCCGACGGCAAGATCGCCGGCCCCAAGCTGGCGCAGGCCGTCGTCCACGGCGGGCTGATCGCCGCGATCGACGGCAACTTCGACGACTGCCTCCGGCTGGCGCGCGAGCTTGCCGACGCGTATCCGGTGGCGCTGGTCAACTCGCTCAACCCGCACCGGCTGGCCGGGCAGAAGACCGCGGCCTTCGAGATCGTCGACGACCTCGGCGACGCGCCGGACGTCCACGTCCTGCCGGTGGGCAACGCGGGCAACATCTCGGCGTACTGGATGGGCTACCGCGAGTACGCAGCCAGCGGGCCCGCGACTCGGAGGCCGATGATGTGGGGTTTCCAGGCCGAGGGTGCGGCGCCGATCGTCCGGGGCGAGCCGGTCGCCAACCCAGAGACCGTGGCGAGCGCGATCCGCATCGGCAACCCCGCCTCGTGGAAGCTGGCCGAGGAGGCGCGGGACGAGTCCAAGGGCATGATCCAGGCGGTCACTGACGAGCAAATCCTCGCAGCACAGCAGGAGCTGTCCGGACGCGAGGGCCTGTTCGTCGAGCCCGCGTCGGCGTCCGGTGTGGCCGGACTGCTGAAGCTCACGAAGGCTGGGCAGGTCGACCGCGGCCAACAGATCGTCATCACCGTCAGCGGCCACGGGCTCAAGGACGTCGACACCGCCAGCGCCCACTACGGCGAGATCCGTCCGTACGTCGTCCCGGCGGACGTGGCGGCGGCGGCCGAAGTCCTCGGCCTGAAATGAGCCGGTCCGTTCGGGTCGTCGTCCCGGCGACCAGCGCCAACCTTGGCCCGGGTTTCGACGCGCTCGGTCTCGCGCTGGGATTGCACGACATCGTCGACGCGGAGCTCGCCGGCGACGGGCTAGAGGTGCGGGTAAGTGGCGTCGGTGCGGGCGGCGGGGTTCCACTGGACGGCGATCACCTCGTCGTACGGGCCATGCGGGCCACGTTCGACGCGCTGGGTGTAGCCGTGGAGGGGCTGCGGCTCTCGTGCACCAACGCGATCCCGCATGGGCGCGGCCTGGGGTCGTCCGCGGCGGCCATCGTCGCTGGAGTGCTCGCGGCGCGCACGTTGGCGGGAGCGCCGGACGATGTGGAAGCCGCTCTTGCTATCGCAGCTGAACTTGAAGGTCACCCGGACAACGTGGCTCCATGTCTGCTCGGCGGCCTGACCATCGCCTGGTCGTCCAGTGCCCGGGCTCGGGCGGTAGCGCTGGACGTCCACCCTGACGTGCGTCCGGTGCTGTGCGTCCCGGAGGAGTCGCTGTCGACCGAGGCGGCGCGTGGCTTGCTGCCGACGTCCATCGCGCATGGGGCGGCGGCGCGCAACGCGGGACGGGCGTCGCTGCTCATCGAGGCGCTGACCCGGCGGCCGGA
>JASLBX010000156.1 GCA_030146385.1 Jiangellaceae bacterium
GGGTCACGTTCTACAACAAGGTCATGGGCTTCACGAACATGGCCGAGTTCATCGGGGACGACATCGCCACCGACTACTCCGCGCTGATGAGCAAGGTGGTCGCCAGCGGCAACCACCGGGTGAAGTTCCCCCTCAACGAGCCCGCGGTGGCGAAGCGCAAGTCTCAGATCGACGAGTACCTCGAGTTCTACGCCGGCGCGGGGTGCCAGCACATCGCGCTGGCGACCAACGACATCCTCACCACGGTCGACGCGCTGCGGGCCGAGGGTATCGAGTTCCTGACGACGCCCGACTCGTACTACGAGGACCCGGAGCTGCGGGCCCGGATCGGCGACGTCCGGGTACCGATCGAGGAGCTGCAGGCGCGCGGCATCCTGGTCGACCGGGACGAGGACGGGTACCTGCTGCAGATCTTCACCAAGCCGATGGGCGACCGGCCCACGGTGTTCTACGAGTTCATCGAGCGTCACGGCTCGCTCGGCTTCGGCAAGGGCAACTTCAAGGCGCTCTTCGAGGCCATCGAGCGGGAGCAGGAGCGCCGCGGCAACCTCTAGCCGTACGCCCACCGCGCTGGCTTCCGCGAGGAGGGGGCGGGGGAAGTCAGCGAGCTGCGAAACGCCCGGCGAAGTCGGTGATTGTGGCGAGGCGGTCGTCTTTCATGGGCTCTTCGACAACCACGTCAGAGTTGGCGGCGTGCAGGATCCGCTTCGGCTCATCGAAGGCGAAGCCGACATGATGGATGCTCCGGCCGGGCCGGGCGAAGAAGTACAGGTCGCCGTCCCGAGCCTCACTTCGAGGGATGTGCGTCGCGGCGGCCGCCTGATCGTGCGCGTCCCGCGGGACGATCGCCCCCAGCCGCCGGTAGCTGATGTGGATCAGCCCGGAGCAGTCCAGCCCGAACGCTGACGTGCCGCCCCACAGGTAGGGCAACCCGGCGAACCTACGAGCCTCGTCCAGCACCGTGCTCGGATCGACGGCAGCTGCGGTGCGGTCGGATGGCGTGGTGCGGACGGCACACGCCGACGCGGCGATCCATCCCATCTGGTCACCGGGAAGGTGAACAGCGACGGCTCCGTCCGCCTCATCATGGACGGGCAGGACGGTCGCATAGGTCACCTCACCGCTGTGCTCGCTCAAACCGGCGTCGTCGAAGATGGCCGCCGCCGGCACCTTGACGACCGCCTCCTGTAGCTGGGCCACCGGCGCTGTCGCGAGGTGGGCCCGGCGCACCCAGCCCGGATAACCGCGTTCATCCAGGCTGGACGGCTGCCACGGTGCGATCACCCGGGTCCAGTCGCCGTCCTCCTCCAACAACTCGACCGGCTCGCCCAGCAACAGTTGTGTGAGCGAGCGATCCAGCAGGTCGCGTCGGAGGGCGTCGTCGAGGGCGGTGACCCAGGCACTCGCATCCGGGCGGTCGGCCAACATCGGCTCGTCCACGCGACGCGGAGCGTCCGGCCGCGTCCACATCGTGGTGACCGGGACGGCGACGGCGAGCTGTTCAGGCACGCCCGGAACCCTATCGAGCGATCAGGCCCGTGACGCCGAGCCCGGGGGAGTCGGGCATCACGACGCTGGCCCCGTCGTACGTGACGCCGCCCTCGACCGGGGAGCGGGCGAGCCACCAGGCGGCGTCAAGGTCGCTCGTCACGGTCGTCCCGTACGCGGCCACGAGGCTCGCAGCGGCGCCCACCCCGACAGGGCTTTCCATCATCGAGCCCACCATCGTCCCGACACCGAAGTTGCGCGCCAGCTCCAGCAGTGTCCGAGCCGGGCCGAGCCCACCGCACTTGGCGAGCTTGACGTTGACCAGGTCGGCGGCTCGACGCTGGATGACCTCGACCAGATCGCGGACTCCGAACACCGACTCGTCGGCCAGGATCGGCGTGTCGACCCGATCGCTCACCCACGCCAGCCCGGCGATGTCCGCCGCCGCCACCGGCTGTTCGACGAACTCGACGTCCAGCCCGGCGTCCTCGATCGAGCGAATCACCCGGACGGCCTCTCGTGGCGTCCAGCCCTGGTTGGCGTCCAGCCGGATCTCGATGCCGGGCCCCACCGCCTCACGAATCGCGCGGACCCGGGAGACATCCGTGGCGGCGTCCGTCCCGACCTTCGCCTTGAGCACGGTGAACCCGTCCTTGACGCGGTCTTTCGCGGCTGCGGCGATCTCGTCGCCGCCCCCGGCGGCGAGCGTGACGTCGGTTGAGACACGCAGCGAGGCTCCACCCAGCAGCCGGACGAGGGGGACGTCGAGCCGTCGCGCGGCCAGGTCGTGCAGGGCGACGTCGACCGCCGCCTTCGCGTTGAAGTTGCGTGGCACTGCTGCGGCCACCGCGGAAGCTAGTGCGGTCAGCTCGTCGGGATTGCGGCCGACGATCACTTCCGCGAGTGGGCCACGGCACGCCGCCTCAGCACCCGCCCTCGACTCGCCGGTCACCCGCCACACCTCGGGCGCCTCGCCCCACCCGGACCGGCCTTCCTCGTCCACGACCTCGATCAACAGCGATTCAACCGCCTCGGCGCGTCGAAGTGCGGTGACGAACGGTGTGTGCAGCGGTGCGCTGACCCGGTGCGTGCGAACAGCTGTGATCGGCATGGTGCTCCACCCTAACCAGCGGCGATGGCCTGCCGATCGGACCAGGCGGCAGCTGCGATCCGGGCCAGCAGGGCGCGGCCGTCGGCTTCGTCGAGCGGAGCGGTGACGCATGTCGCAAGGACGAACTCCGGTGCGTCGTCCGGCACGACCAGCGCTGCCGAGTGATGGATACCCTTGATCCAGCCGTTCTTGTGGGCAACCCGCGTTCCCGCAGGAAGGCCCCGGACGATGTCGTCATCGACCTCTTGAGCGAACAGTAAGTCCAGCATTTCGGCGCAGGTTGCGGGTTTGGCCAACCGGTTGCCGCGGATGGCGGCGAGTAGCAACGCGAGGTCCGACGCCGTGACGCGGTTCGTCAGGCCGGCACGCTCGGCCGCGTAGTCCTCGATGCCACGGTCGGTGACGGACTCCTTGGCGTCTGCGTCGCGCCAGACATCGGTGACGGCGTCCGGGTCGTGCGACCACACCTGGTCAAGGACGAGGTTTGTGGACAGGTTGCTGGATTTGACGATCATCCGTCGGATCAGCCAGCGCAGCGGCGCAGACCCGCCCAGCCGTCGCCACGGCTCAGGGTCGTTGTCGTAGTCGTGGTCGTTGCGGAATGTCCCGCTGCCTGCCCGCGACTCGAAGTCGTCGTGGACAAGAACCGGGATGTCCGGGTCCAACCGTCCGGCGTCGGCCAGCCGGTAGGCCGCGGCCATCACCGCGACCTTCATCGTGCTCGCCGCGTAGTGCGTCGCGTCGGGGTTCCGCGAGTACGCCCGAGAGGAGCCGGGAGGACCACACCACACCGATACGGTGCCGGGAACGTTGTCGAGCTCCGGGTCCAGGGCGGTTAACGCGGGGGCGGGCACGGCGAGCATTGTGCCTGACGTCGGCACGGCCCACGCTGGCCGGTCGTGAGCTACCGTGACTCGCATGGCCGATGTTGTGGCGGCCCTGCGAGCCGGGATCCCCGACGGGTCGGTGATCGACGACCCGGACCGGATGGAGTCCTACCGCTACGACAAGGCGCTGTTCTGCCCGGCCGGCATGCCCGCGGCGGTCTTGATCGCGCGGGAACGCCGCCACGTCGAGCACACGCTACGGACCGCGTCCGAGTTCGGCGTCCCCGTCGTACCGCAAGGGGCGCGCAGTGGCCTTTCCGGAGCCGCCAACGCGCAGGACGGCTGCATCGTCCTCTCGCTGGAGAAGATGAACCGGATCATCGAGATCGACCCGGACAACCGGATCGCCGTCGTCGAGCCGGGAGTGTTCAATGCGGACCTGTCGCGTGCGGTGGGCGAGCACGGGCTGTTCTACCCGCCCGATCCGTCTAGCTGGGAGTTCTGCTCGATCGGCGGCAACCTCTCTACCAACTCCGGTGGCCTGTGCTGCGTGAAGTACGGCGTCACGACCGACTACGTCCGCGGTCTCGAGGTGGTCCTGGCGTCCGGCGAAGTCGTCCAGACCGGGCGGCGCACGGTCAAGGGCGTGGCCGGATACGACCTGACCAAGCTGTTCGTGGGCAGCGAAGGGACGCTGGGCGTGATCACGCAGGCCACGCTCGCGCTGCGGCCGGAGAGCCAGCGCCCGCACACCGTGGTCGGGCTGTTCGACTCGGCCGTGGCCGGCGCTCGGGCGACTGCCGACGTCATGACGGCTGGGCTGGTGCCAAGCCTGCTGGAGATCATGGACAGGACGACGATCCACGCGGTCGACGACTGGAAGCGGATGGACCTGCCGCACGACGCCGGTGCGATGGTGCTCGCCCAGTCCGATGCGGGTGGCGCCGCAGGGTCCGCGGAGATATCCCGGATCGCCGAGTTGCTCACCGGCGCCGGTGCGACCGACGTGATCGAGGCCAGCGACCCGGCGGAGGGCGAGCTGTTGCTTGCCGCACGCCGGCTGGCCCTGCTCGCGCTCGAGCGCGTATCCGGGACGACCATGATCGACGATGTCTGCGTTCCGTTGACGCAGCTCGGCGACCTGTTCGAGGGAGTCAGCAAGGTGGCCGAGGAGTACGGGGTGACGATCGGCGTCGTCGGCCACGCAGGGGACGGCAACATGCATCCGACGGTGTGTTTCAACGCCGACGACGAGGACGAGGCGGCCCGCGCATACGGCGCCTTCGGCGCGGTCATGGACGTCGGCCTGGAGCTCGGCGGTACGATCACCGGTGAGCACGGCGTGGGCGTGCTGAAGAAGGAGTGGCTCGCCCGCGAGATCGGGGACGTTGGCATTCGCCTGCACCAGGACATCAAGCGGGCACTGGACCCGCAGGGCATCCTCAACCCAGGCAAGATCTTCGGCTAGACAGAGTTCCTCGGGCTCGCTACTAGTCGCGGCCCAGCACTGGTCCGGCGTCCTCGGGCGGCTCGCCGGCGAAGGTCGCCGGGTCATGGTCCGGCGCCGGTTCGGACGTGGGGCGGGCGGCGATGATGCGATCGGTGCGAAACCAGCGCGGCCCTTGGCGGAGCTTGCAGTAGCCGACCAGATACCAATGCCCGTGGGTGTTCGCGAGTGCGACGGGTTCGACGTCGCGGATCGAATGGTCGCCGGACTTGCCGCGGTACTCGAGCGTGACGACGACCTGGCGGCGCAGCGCCTCTTCGAGCGGATGAGCCACCGCGGGACGGGCGAGCTGGCCGTGGCCTCGGGTCCACAGCCGGTCAGCCAGCGCGTCCGTGCTGGCTCGGGCGGCCGGCGGCATTGCAGCCAGCACCTTGGCGAGGGCCGCCCGTCCGTCCGCGGCGAAGGGCAGCTCGCGGCCGGCCGCCACCGCAACCGCGAGAGCAACGGCCTCGGCCGCGGTGAAGTTGACCGGTGGCAGCGTGGCCCGGCCGTCCAGGACGTAGCCGCCGCCGGGACCCGCCTGGGCCCAGATCGGCACTCCGGCCTGCTGGAGGGCCGACACATCGCGTTTGATCGTCCGAGCCGACACCTCGAACCGGCCCGCGAGCCACTGGCCGGTTCTCCCTCGCTCTCCGGCCGCGCGGAGCTCTTCGGCGATCGCGTAGAGCCGGTCGGTGCGATTCACGAACATTCCTTAGAGATTGGCCGGAAATGGTGACAGCACGGTGTCACCGAGGTAGTACGACGATGGTCTCATGACGTCGAAGACTGGTATTACAAAGGACCCGGCCGTCGAGTTCGTCAGGCATGGGGGACGTGCCGTGGCGGTCCACGAGGCGCCGGGCGACGGCGACCGGGTGGTCGTGCTGTTCCACCCGGCACCTGGGGCAGGGTTGTTCGACCCCGACCCGGAGGCGACCGCGACGGGCCGCGTCACGCTACTCGAAATCGACCGGCCGGGTTACGGGGCCTCCGAACCGTTGGCCGGCGGCGACTGGGCCACGGTCGATTCAGCTGCGGATGAGGCTGCAGCGATCCTCGACGAGCGCGGGTACCGGTCCGTGGGCGTTGCAGGATGGTCCGCAGGTGGCCGGATCGCACTGGCGCTCGCAGCGCGCCGTTCGGACCTCGTCGATCGGGTGGCCGTGGTGGCCACGCCGGCGCCGCACGAGGAAGTACCGTGGATTCCGGTCGAGGTCGCCGCCGCCGTGGACGCGCTCCGTGACCTGCCGGTTGACGTGGTTCAGGCGGCGATGGCCGAGCAACTCGGCGGATTCGCGGCTGCTGTCGCTGAACATCCGGAGGCCGGGCTGGAGATGCTCGGCGCGAGCGATGCGGACCGTGCGGCAATGGCGTTGCCGGGTGCCGCGGAGCGGTTGGCAGCCCTGCTCAGCGCGGCTTTCGCGCAGGGGACGAGGGGGCTGGTGAGCGACATGGCTGGTTACACCTTGCGGCCGTGGGGCTTCGAACCGGCGGATGTGGCGGCTGAGACGCTCCTGCTGTACGGCTCGGCTGACCCGATCGCCGGGCCCGCGCATGGCGAATGGTGGCGGGGACAGTTGCCCAATTCTCACCTCGAGGTCGTGCCGGACGCCGGGCATCTACTGGTCATGCCGATGTGGAGCCGGGTGCTGTCCCATATCGGCCCGTCGAGCTGACCGCGGCCCGTCGAACGCGCGGCCCTGGTATGCCGTCGCGGCGTCCTATCGCGCGATGGGTTCCAGGTCGGCGCAGCCGGCGAGGTCGGCGAAATCCTCGGCGAGCCGATCGGCTTCGGCTCCGTCGGCCGGGTGTGGGAGGCCGTCCGAGCCGATCACTGCTGGCGCCCACTCCTGGTCGACGACAGCGCCGCCGTCGACGGTCACGGTCAGGACGCCGGTTGTCGTTGTCTCGGCGGACGCCTGGGTGTACCAGACGTAGTTGCCGAGCCCGTACGCGACGAACGTGTCGTCCAGCATCCCCGCGCCCTGCAGCCGGTGGGCGTGACTGCCGACCACGATGTCGGCGCCAGCCTCGGCCATGGCCTGGGCCAGCGCGGTCTGGGCTTGGCTCGGGCAGGACTCACCCTGGACACCCCAGTGCAGGTACACGACCACTACGTCCGACTCTGAGCGGGCCCGCTCGACGGCTCGGACCAGCCCCGTCGGGTCCACGGCGTCGGCGGTTCCGGGCTCCGTGTCGGTTGCGGCCAAGTGGCCCGTCGGGTCCGCCGTGGGGTCTTCGTCGGAGGCGGACGCGCCGAGCATGGCGACGGTCGTCCCATCGATGTCGAACGAGGCGGGCGCGAACGCTTCGTCGGCGTCGCGGCCGATCCCGATGACGGCAAGCGGCTGGTTCCCAGATTGTGCGGTGGCTGCGTCCAGCGCTTGGCCGATTCCCTCGCGTCCGTAGTCGCCGGCGTGGTTGTTGGCCATCGAGACAACATCGACGCCTGCGGCGGCGAGCGCGTCGAATGCGGTCGGCGGGGCCTGGAACGTGAAGCGCTTGGGTTCGGGACGGCCGCCACTGCCGATGGCCGTCTCGAGATTGACGACCGTCAGATCCGCAGCGGACAGTTCCGGAGCGATCGGAGCAAGTGCGCTCTGCGGATCGTCGAGCCGAGCTTCGAGCGATCCTTCGAAATGCACATCGCCTGCGAACGCGATGGTGACCGGACGTGGCTCGGGTGTGATCGTCGCGTCGACGGTCGGCCGAGCCACTGGTGTGGAGGCATCGGTTGCGGGCGACGCACCGGCCCGGCGGGTCACCTCCGGGGCTGGCGCATTGCCCGCCGAGCAGGCAGCAACAGCCAGCACTGCCAGGCCCACTGGCAGCGCCAACGCTCGTGCTCGGCGCCACGCCACATCTTGCGAGGCTACGCGAAGTCTCGTCCGCCCGACCAAGTCGCGCGCCGGCGACGCCACCACGGGGATTCCGGATCCGGCGGCATGGGGTCGTACCTGAACTGCTGGACGCGGACGGCCCACTGACTGAGCGCGCTTCGCGTCGCGGTATGCGCGCTCGCGGTGGTAGGTCTCCGGCGGCCGCGCGACGCCGTACTGGTCGCCCTTCGTCCGAGCCTGCGCCCGGTTCGAGAAAGGTGTCTTCGCCGAATGACCCGACGACCCGCGACGAGTCAGCAGACGATCAGCAAGTCGCATGGCACGCCGATCCACAGGCCTTGGCTGTTGCTCGACAGCGGCCGCTTGTCGCTTACCAGATGTTGTTGGAGCATCAGGTCATGCCAATCCTGCCCGCCGACCGTGACCCCCGACTGATCACTGTGCGCCGCGGCGGAACACTGACGGACGAAAATCACCGGCTGCTGGCGGAGTGGGCAGCCCTCTGCGCAGAGCACGTCCTGCATCTGTTTGAGCAGGCCCAGCCGAACGACACCCGCCCGCGCGACGCTATCGACATCGGTCGTGCCTGGGTGCGCGGCGAGGTGCGCATGCGTGAGGCCCACCGGGCCGCATTCCCGGCAAATGCCGCCGGACGTGACCTGCCCGAACCCGCAAAGTATGCCGCTCTCGCGGCTGGGCAAGCAGTGGCAGTGGCCCACGTCGCCGCTCACGACCTGGGCGCTGCGGCATATGCGATCAGGGCAGCCGCTGCGGACGCTTCGACGAGTGGTGAGGCTGAGGCGGCACGCATCGCCGAACGAGACTGGCAGCGAGAAAGGATCCCCGCGGAAGTTCGGGAGCTTGTCCTCGACGACCAGCGGCGTCGAAGCGCGATCTGCTGGAACGTCTTCGACGACTGACGCTGCGAACCGTTCGACCCCTGCGAAAGCACCTTCTCCTGCAACGCTGCCGCCGGTCAGGCGGGACTGTTGGTGAGGACCTTCTTGACAATTGCTCCTTCGGGCCGCCCCTGTTTGAGACCGCTGCAGACGCGCTCGCAGGTCTGTCAGTCGGTTATCTCGAACGTGGCGAGTACAGCCCCAGCCTCTACCTCGCGCTGAAGATCGCCGAATACTTCGAGGTGCCCGTGGAAGTCGTGTTCTCGGCGACGCCGTTCCCCCGGCTCGGGTCCGTTGACCAGTCGGCTTGACTACCGATTTAACTATTGAGCAAACTGAATCTTTCTGGCAGTGTGCGTTCACACCCCTTGCT
>JASLBX010000299.1 GCA_030146385.1 Jiangellaceae bacterium
GAAGCACTTCGACATCCGCTCGTCCGGGCTGTTCAAGCGGAAGATAGGTGTGGTACACGCGGTCTGCGGCGTGTCGCTGGAACTTACGGCCCACGAGACGCTGGGACTCGTAGGGGAGTCTGGGTGCGGCAAGTCGACGACGGCTCGGCTACTGCTGAACCTTGTCGAGCCCACGGCCGGCGAAGTCTGGTACGGGGATCGGAAGCTGACGGGATTGTCGCGGTCAAAGATGCGCCCGATCCGGCGTGACCTGCAGATCGTGTTCCAGGATCCGTTCGCTTCGCTGGACCCACGGATGACAGTTTCCGAGATCATCGCCGAGCCGCTGCGCGTCCACGGTCTGTTCTCCAACGGTGGCCGGCAGAAGGTGCGTGAGTTGCTGGCCACGGTGGGGTTGAACCCCGAGCATGGGAACCGGTACCCGCACGAGTTCTCCGGTGGGCAACGCCAGCGCATCGGGGTGGCCCGGGCTCTCGCGCTCAACCCGAAGGTGCTGGTGCTCGATGAGCCGGTGTCGGCGCTGGATGTGTCCATCCAGGCTGGTGTGATCAACCTGCTCGAGGAACTTCAGGACACTCTCGGGTTGTCGTACTTGTTCGTCTCGCACGACCTCTCCGTGGTGCGGCACATCGCCGACGGGATCGCGGTCATGTACCTGGGGAAGATTGTCGAGCAGGCGCCCACCGAGCAGCTGTTCACCGCCGCTGCGCACCCGTACACCCAGGCGTTGATCTCGGCGATCCCGCTGCCGGACCCGCGCAAGGAACGCGAGCGCGAGCGGATCATCGTCACCGGCGAGGTGCCGAACCCGATCAATCCACCGTCCGGCTGCCGGTTCCGCACCCGGTGCCCCAAGTTCGCCCACGAGCTCACCGGCGGGCAGCAGCAACTTTGCATCGATGAAGAACCCGCGTTGCTCGACCACGGCCAAGGTCACCCCAGCGCCTGCCACTACGCGGAGTCTCGCGTCCTGGTCTGAGTTCACCCGCAGCCATTCCCCCGCGTCGATCTCGGAGGAGTGCGCGGGGCGAATGTGGCATTAGCCTCAAAAGTGCGCGCACCTCTCCAAGATCAACGCGGGAGGGCTGAGGACTAACGAGGGCGGCGCGGGCTGCGCCTCGGAGTTAGGGGCGCGGGGCGGGGAAGACCGAGTCGTTTCGCCTGGCGAGCCATCCGAATCCACACTCGCTGGCACAACTCGGCGTGGCGCCGAGAACGGAGGTCATCACCAGTGGCCCGCACGACGTCCCAGCCGGCGTCAAACATGCGCTCGTCCCTCACGATGTCGGCTCGCCAGCGCTTCCTGTTCGTACGGTGAACGTCGCCCTCGTACTGGACGCCCACCTTGTACCGCCTGTAGGCGAGGTCTGGCCTTCCGATCCAGGCTCCGTACTCGTCAATGATGTCCACGCCGGTTTCGGGGCGGGGGAGCCCACCGTCCATGAGAATTAGTCGGACGCGGGTCTCCGGGGGCGAATCGACACCGTCCTGGACCAACGATGCTGCTTCGCGCGCCAAGACAACGCCGCGCCGCCGGCGGGCTGCCGCAGCGGCGGTGCGAAGCTCCTCTGGTGTGGTGAAGCTCTGCCTCACCATGTGATCGCCCACGACGACGAGATCGTCCCGAGACAGTTCCGGGGCGAGCTGGAGGAATACCTGTGGTGGCGTGCTCACTCGCAGTCCTTCCCAGAGCCGCCACCCGTCGGGCGGCAGGCCTTCGTGGGTGACAAGGCCGGGCCGGCGTACGGGTACGGTTCCTCCGGCAGGCACGATGAAGTGGACGTCCTCGTCACGTGGAGCCGGGAGGTCGTACAACTCGGCGGCGGTCTTTCCGTAGAGCGCCGCATCTTCGGGAAGAACGAGCGCCCAAGTTGCTGACCGTGTCGCGAGCGATTCAGGCGTGTCCGTCGCATAGACAGACCGAGTGGGCTTGGTAAGGCCGAGGCGGTGAAGCTGGTGTCGCGACACGCCCAGGTCGACAGCGTCGCGGAGACGAAATGCCCGCCCGCGAAGCTGCGCTGGCAGGCCTTTCCACGGCCCGGTTTCTTCCATAGCGCAGCAGCCTCGTCGGCTTGGCCGGTACAAAGCGGGCAGCAGACTGCATCTGTGGATGGCGGACGGCTAGAGGGGATGGGTGTGGATAACCAAGCCGACTTTGATCTTGGAAAAGTGCGCAGTGCAAATCAGGCATTGGCTACAAAAGGCCCGCACTCCTCCAAGATCAACGCGACTTGCGACGAGCCGCGGCGCGCGCCCGCTCGGTCGCGTCGAGCACCACTTTGCGCAGCCGGATCGCGTCCGGCGTCACCTCGACGCACTCGTCGTCGCTGCAGTACTCAAGTGCCTGCTCCAGCGACAGTCGCCGCGGTGGGATGAGCCGCTCCAACTCCTCGGCGGTCGACGACCGGACGTTCGTCAGCTTTTTCTCCTTGGTGATGTTGACGTCCATGTCCTCGGCCCGCGTGTTGGCGCCGACGATCATGCCCTCGTACACCTCGGTGCCGGGCTCGACGAAGAGCTGGCCGCGTTCCTGGAGGTTGGTCATCGCGAACGCGGTGACGCTGCCGGCGCGGTCGGCGACCAGGGAGCCGTTGTTGCGGGTGCGCAGCTCGCCGTGCCACGGCTCGTAGCCCTCGAACACGTGGTGCAGGATGCCCGTCCCGCGGGTCTCGGTGAGGAACTCGGTGCGGAAGCCGACCAGGCCTCGGGCGGGCACGA
>JASLBX010000345.1 GCA_030146385.1 Jiangellaceae bacterium
GGTGCCCACAGGTAGACGGGCAGGTTGATCGCCACCCATGTGATGACCGCGGCCCCCAGCGCCGACGCGAACTGTCCGGCGTCCTGTTTCCGCGTGGGTGAGCGCAGGACGACCAACAGCAGGGCCCCGAGCAGGAGTACCGGATACAGCTTGGCAGCCACACCCAGGCCGAGGAACACGCCGGTCAGCACTCCACGCCGCCGCGTCCAGCACAGGATGGCCAGCGACGCGGCGGCCACGGCAAGCAGATCCCAGTTGATCGTTGCGGTGAGCAGCAGGACGGGCGACGCAGCCACGAGCAGGCCATCCCACGGACGGCGCCGGACCGTTCGCGCGGTAACAAAGACCACGACGATCGCTGCGATGCCGAGAACGACTGCCGTGGCGTCGTAGAACCGCGCGCTTTCCTCCAAGACGCCGCCGTCGCCTGCGGTTGCCCGGGCAATGTAGGCGGTGGCCTGCATCAGCGCCCCGGTGAGAACCGGATACTCGAGCCGAGTGTCGGCGTAGGGCACCTGCTCGTCGGCGAAGCCCCGTTCGCGGTACAGGAACGGGACGTCGCTGTAACACAGGCTCGTCCACATCTCGTGGTCGCGCTCGGCCCAGTTGTCCTCACGGCAGGGCGTGTCGGCGATCACCCCGAGCGCGACGACGGCGCAAACGACTGCCAACGCCACTCGGATCGGCCCCCACCAGCGGTGCACGGGGACGGCCCTTGCGCCGGCCGGGCCACCGATCGGATCGCTCAGCGCCGCGATCGTCGGGTCGTCACGGCTCGGGAGTGCGACGGGTGTCGGCGATGGGGCCTCTCGCATCACCGGGCCATTGTGGCGTACCGGGGGATAGTTGTGACCTACGGCCCGAAACGCCTGCCCGCTACAACGTCGTTAGTTAAGAAATCCCAAGTTCGTCCGACGTTGTGCCATCGGTGTTCGGATCCTCCTCACCGTTCCCAGGTGGACCCTCGCAGCCGGGTGGCTTCGGCCGCGCATCGCACGGGTCTGGGCTTTCTGTCGGCACCGGATCGGGTTCATCCTCTGGCTGGGCGACGACGATCGTCACCGTCGAGCCCGGCGGAGCGGATGATCCCCCTCCGGGGTTCTGCTCGATGACCGTACCCTCCTGGTGCCCGTTCGTTTGTCGATATTCGACAGCCACCTCGAAGCCTGCCCTGGTAAGCCGCTGCTGCGCGCGATCTTCGCGATCGCCGACGACGTTGGGGATCGCGGCTTCCGGATCCTGCGTCCGCTTGCAGTCCGGCGGCTTGCCCTCCATCCCGGACGGGCAGGTGGGCTCTGCCGTGGGCGCCGGCGACTGGCAACCCTCGTCCGACGTGGGATCGCCCTCCATGCCCGGAGGACAGGTCGGCTCGACGGTCGGCGTCGGTGTCGGGTTGACCGGCTCACCCACGTTGGCTGGCTCGGGGAACGGCAGCACTTCCTCGTCCGCGAGCGCCGCCTTCATGAACGCGGTCCACGTTTGGGCGGGAACCTTTCCACCTGGAAACGGCTCACCCGGAATGCCGTCAACAATGCCCTTCAGCGAGGTCTTGCTTCCACCGTCGCCGTGGTAGTACATGACCGCTCCGGCCAGTTGAGGCGTGTAGCCGGCGAACCACGATGTGATCTCCTCGTGGGTACCGGTCTTACCGGCGGCGGGACGTCCAAGCTCCCGGGCGGCGTATCCGGTTCCGTTCTCGCCATCGACCACCTGGTTGAGCGCGTACGTCACGTCAGCCATGACGTCTTCGTCGAACACCTGCTGAGGCTCGGGATCGGCCTCGTGCAGGACCCTGCCCGACGGGGCGGTGACGCGCTGGACGGTGTGCCAATCCGTCTTCCGCCCCTGAGCTGCAAGTGTCGCGTACGAATTCGCCACGTCGACGGGCGAGACGTTCGCGATACCGATCAGAGACCGGTACTCCGGATTGGGCAAGTCTGAATCGATGCTGAGGTTCTCGGCCGGGATGCCCGCGCGTACCATCGCGTCCTGCATCTTCTGGTAGCCGAGTTGTAGAGTGAGATCGATGAAGGCGGTGTTGATCGACCGCTCCGTCGCAGTCAGCAGGTCTACCTGGCCGTAGCTCCGATCGCCCTGGTTCTCGACTGTGTCGTCCTCGCCGAGGCGGGGGTCTTCGATCGGGGAGTCACCCTCGAATCGGCTCTCCAAGGAGATGCCTTCCTCGAGCGCCACGGCCACACCGAACGGCTTCATCGTCGAACCGGGCTGCAGCGCCGAAACCGCATCGTTGACCCCGGCTCGCTCGACGTAGTCGTGACCGCCGTACATTGCGACGACCTCGCCAGTGCCGGGCCGGACCGCAGCCATACCGACGTGCAGGTCCTCCCAGAACTCGCCGTCTTCGTCCTTCGGGAACTCCTCCTGAACCGCCTCGATCGCGGCTTCCTGCTTCTGCTTGTCGAACGTGGTGACGATGCGCAGCCCGCCGGTCTTGATCTCCTGCTCGTCCAGACCGGCAGCGAGCAGTTCCTTCTCGACCTGCTCGACCAGGTAACCGTTGGGGCCGCCGAGGCTGTTGCCCTCCCGCTGCGACTGGAACTCCGGCATCTCGGCGGCGTCAGCCTCTGCCTGGGAGATCGTGCCCATCTGCACCATGCCGTTGAGCACCCAGCGCCAGCGATTCTCGAAGTTCGCCGCGTTCTCCTCACCCTTGGTGGGATCGTGCCGGTTGGGGCTCTGGATCATGGCCGCCAAGGCGGCGCCCTCTCCCAGGTCCAGCTCGTCCACCGGCTTACCGAAGTAGGCCTTCGACGCGCTCTGGATGCCGAGCACGTTGCCGCGTCCCCAGAACACGGTGTTCAGGTACGACTCAAGGACCTGCTCCTTGCTCATACGTTGGTCGATCTTGACCGAGATGAACAGTTCCTTGACCTTTCGCGTGAGCGTCTGCTCAGGCGAGAGGTAGTAGTTCTTCACGAACTGCTGGGTGATTGTGGAGCCACCGCCCACGCCGCCTTGCAGCTGGTTGACTGCTGCCCGCGCGATACCGACGGGGTCGAAGCCTCCGTGCTCGTAGAACGAGCGGTCTTCCGCCGCCAGGACCGCCTGCTGTACGTGCGTCGGCACATCGCTGAGGCTGACCGGTTCGCGGTCGTACTCGGCAAACTTGTACAGCTCGGTCTCGCCGTCGTTCCAGTAGATGATCGACGCCTGATAGTGCGTTGTGTCGTTCGGGTTCGGGATCGGAGTCATCGCGTACGCCACACCGATGCCGATCGCGCCGAGCAGGAACATGGCAAGCGCGCTCAGGCCCAGGAACTTGAAGCTGAGGATCTTGCGCCAGAATGGCTTTCCGTTGTCTGCGGCGCGGCGCCGTCCGCGCCCTCTGCCGCCCCCGGACCCTCCGCGTCCTGCTCCACCGCCTCCGCGCGACCCGGTGGCCCGCGCCGGCACGCTCATCGCCCGCGTAGAGTCCGGCACCGCCCGTCGGGGTGGCCGTGGGCTACCCGGTGCATGGCTGGGGCCGGAGTCACCGTTCGGGCGAGCCCACTCGTTCCAGGCTCGGTCCGAGCCGATGGACGGCGCGCTGTGGCGCGCGTGGGCGCGCCCGGCAGGACGTCGTCTTTCGGTACTCACAGGCGCTCTCGAAGTCTCGGGGCAGGGGACAGCGCAGTGCTACTGCACCAGTGGCCAAGAGTACGACGAACCGGGCCGCACCGCGAAAAGGAACCCGCGGACAGCCACGACCTGCCTGCTGATCCGACAGCCGGAGTTGCGCTCTGGCCGCGTGGGAATCTACAGTGCTCATATCGACGAGATGTATCGAACCGATACATCGCACTGGTAGTTCTGAATGGAGAGTATCCCGTGGGCAAGCGTGCGCAGGCGCTCGAGTTGGCCGTCCTCGGCCTCCTCCACGATGCGCCGATGCACGGGTACGAGCTGCGCAAGCGGGTCAACGCGCTGCTCGGCTGGGGTCGTGCGATCTCGTACGGCACGCTGTACCCCTGCCTGAAGGAACTCGTCCGCCAGGGCTACCAGGCTGAGGACTCGACGGTCGGCCAGGCGGCGACACACCTCAGCGGCCGGCGCGGAAAGATCGTGTACAAGCTCACCCCGGAAGGCAAGGAGCACTTCGCCGGGCTCCTGGCCGAGGCAGGCCCGTCGTCGTGGGACGACGAGCAGTTCGGGGTTCACTTCGCGTTCTTTGCCAAGGCCGACGCAGCAACCCGGATGCGCATCCTGGAGGGCAGGCGTAGCCGACTACAAGAGCGCCTCGAGCACTTCCGCTCCGCCCTGCAGCGGACCCGGGAGCGCCTTGATGCGTACACGCTCGAACTGCAGCGCCACGGCCTCGAGTCCGTGGAGCGCGAAGTTCGTTGGCTCGACGAGCTGATCAACGCCGAACGGGGGACCGTCGAGCACACGTCGAACGACAACGTGCGGCCGAGCCAGCACACCGCTGGCGTCCGCAAGGGATCCGGCACGCCGCCGGCGGCCCCCGCTCAGTGAGAAGGGAAACAAATTGATGAGCTCGGGCAATACCTCGGTTCGAGTAGCCATCGTGGGTGTCGGCAACTGTGCCGCCTCGCTCGTCCAGGGTGTGCACTACTACCGCGATGCCGACCCCGCGCAGAAGGTCCCCGGCCTGATGCACGTCCAGTTCGGTGACTACCACGTCCGCGACGTCGAGTTCGTCGCTGCGTTCGACGTGGACGCCAAGAAGGTGGGGCTCGACCTGGCCGACGCGATCGGTGCCAGCGAGAACAACACCATCAAGATCTGCGACGTCCCGCCGATGGGAGTCACCGTCCAGCGGGGTGACACCTTGGACGGCCTCGGCAAGTACTACCGCGAGACGATCGTCGAGTCGGACGAATCGCCGGTGGACGTCGTCGAGACACTCAAGGCCACCAAGGCCGACGTACTGGTGTGCTACCTGCCGGTCGGCTCGGAGCAGGCCGCCAAGTTCTACGCCCAGTGCGCGATCGACGCCGGTGTCGCATTCGTCAACGCGCTCCCCGTGTTCATCGCCGGCACCAAGGAGTGGGCCGACAAGTTCACCGAGGCGGGCGTCCCGATCGTGGGTGACGACATCAAGTCGCAGATCGGCGCCACGATCACCCACCGGGTGCTGGCCAAGCTGTTCGAGGACCGCGGTGTCACCGTCGACCGGACGTACCAGTTGAACGTCGGCGGCAACATGGACTTCAAGAACATGCTCGAGCGTGACCGCCTCGAGTCCAAGAAGATCTCCAAGACGCAGTCCGTGACGTCGCAGTTGGTAGCGGGGCTCGACGACCGCAACGTGCATATCGGGCCGTCGGACTACGTGGCCTGGCTGGACGACCGCAAGTGGGCGTTCATCCGTCTCGAGGGACGCAACTTCGGGGACGCTCCGGTGAACCTGGAGTACAAGCTCGAAGTCTGGGACTCGCCAAACTCGGCCGGCATCATCATCGACGCCATCCGCGCAGCGAAGATCGCCAAGGATCGCGGCATCGGCGGGCCGATCCTGTCGGCGTCGTCCTACTTCATGAAGTCGCCGCCGGAGCAGTACCCGGACGACGTCTGCCGCGAGCTCGTGGAGAAGTTCATCGCGGGAGAGGTCGAGCGCTGAGCGAGCGGAGGTAACGGCGTCGCGAAGCAGCCGCTGCCTGAGCCGAGCGAAGCCGAGACCTCGACCCGACAAGCCCGCGAGGTCGAGCGCTGAGCGAGCGGAGGCAGCAGCAGTTCGTCTCGTTCTATGGACTGCCGGGGATGGCCATGTGCCGTCCCTGGCAGTTTGTTTGTGGGCTGGCCTCCGCCGGCGCGCGGTGAAGAGGTGTCGGCGCGGTCTTGCACAGAATCGCCTATGTCCGTTAAATACTCCGATATTCAAGATCATGCCGCAGTTCTTCATGGGTTCGTCGGCTGATGTGCGTGCAGTCGGACGTCCAAGACGTATGCTCTTGCAAGCTATCGCATAGATCGCCCGGGATTGACATTCTCATCCGTCATGTCCCCTAAGTGATTCCGACCACGTATTGACAGGACGGCACATTTGTAGGGAGCGTCGTCTACCAACTGTGTGTACCCGCGGGCATGCACCTGACTCCGCGACGAAAGGACCCTCTGATGACGCGCACTGCGCGGGGACCCCGTCCCCAAGGCGTCGCCACTGAGCCTGAGCGCACCGACGACATCAGTCCCAAGCAACAACAGGACACTAAGCGCCACGGACTTCGGTACTCGTTCTTGCACAACCGGAGCGTCCGGGCCCGAGTCGCCGGTCTGGTGTTCATCCCGCTGCTCGGTGCGCTGATCCTCGGCGCATCCGTGTTCTACGACGCGGTCCGCGACTACACCGCCGCCAGCGAAGTCGAGCGCAATACCCAGACGGTGCGGGCCGTCCTCAATGTCATCGACCGGGTTCAAGACGAGCGCGATGTCACGGTCTTACAACGCGCTGGCGTCACGGGGGACGGAGCCGTTGCATCGGCGCGAGACCAGGCCGACGAAGCGATGATGATGCTGATGTCGCGGTTGGACGAAGTGCCTTCAGGCGAAGACTCCCCGTTCAGCGAGGCGGTCCGAGCAACGCAAGAGCAGATGGAGGCCCACCACGATCACCGTTCCGAGGGGACACACGCGTTCCGCTCCATGATTCGGGCGATGCTGCCCTTCGTGAAGGCGGCCGGTGCCGGCTCTAACGACCCTGTGCTGGTGGAGCAGATCGACGTGCTGAACGCGCTGGTACGCACCACTGAGTCAGCGTCCCTCGAACGCGGCCTGGTGGCCCGGCTGATCGCCCTAGGCGAGCCTGTGGGGGACGCGCGCGAGCGGTTCGTGTCCGTCTCGCGCACCGAGCAGGAGCTTCTGCTCCAGCCCTATGCTGCCGTCGCGGAGCCGACGGACTGGATCGCGCACACCGAGTCACGCAAGGTTGTGGACGAGTTACGTCGCGGGCTGGTCAGTCCCCGTGGCGACGTGGGCTTTACGCCCAACGAGTGGTACGAAGCCTCGACCAACCGCATCGACGTGCTGCGTGGCCTGCAGTCGAAGGTCAATGACGCGATCGCCGAGCGCGCCTCGGAAGCAGCCTCGTCCGCGCGTCTGACCGCCGTGGTGACCGCCATCGCTGTTCTGGCAATCCTCGTACTCACGATCCTTTCCGCGTTCGCGGTGGCGCGGTCGATTGTGCGGCCGTTGCGGCGGTTGCGGTCGGCGGCGTTGGAGGCCGCCGAT
>JASLBX010000399.1 GCA_030146385.1 Jiangellaceae bacterium
CAACTCCGCATGGTCTACAGCCTGATGTTCGCCTTGCCCGGCACGCCGGTGCTGTTCTACGGCGAAGAGATCGGAATGGGGGAGAACCTTGACATAGGCGGGCGGGAGGCCGTCCGCAGTCCGATGCAGTGGGCGTCCGGCCGTAACGCCGGGTTTTCGTCCGCGTCGAAGAACAAGCTCGTCCGGCCGCTTGTGGAGGGCGGGTTTGCGCCCGAGCACATCAACGTCGAGGACCAGCGGAACGATCCGGATTCGCTGCTGACCTTCGTCGCGACCGTTATCCGCCGGTTCCGGGAGAGCCCCGAGATCGGATGGGGCGAGTACGAGGTGTTGGAGCAACCGCACAACAACGTGTTGGCCCACCGGTGCACCTGGCACGACACCAGCGTTGTAGTGCTCCACAACTTCGCCGCCGAGCCGTGCACGGTGCCGCTCGAGCTCAAAGACCTCGACGGCGACGCCATTCTCAACGACCTGCTGCAACCGGGTAACACTCCGTTGGACAACGGCCGCGCCGAGATCGCCCTGGACGGCTACGGCTACCGCTGGCTGCGGATCACCCGTCCCGAGGAGCTGCGCTTGGGCTGAGCGCCAGTCCGTAGACTTGAGGCCGTACCAGCAGCTTCCGAGGAGACATCAGTGGCGATACGGCCGATCCGACTGTTCGGCGACCCCATTCTGCGTTCCAAGGCCGAGCCGGTCGTCGACTTCGACAAGGAGATTCGCCAGCTCGTGCGGGACCTCACCGACACGATGCTCGAGGCGCCCGGCGCAGGGCTGGCCGCTCCGCAGATCGGCGTTCCACTGCGCGTCTTCGCGTACAACGTCGACGATGTGGTCGGCCACCTGATCAACCCGAATCTGGAGCTGTCGGACGAGGAGCAGTTCGGGCCCGAGGGCTGCCTGTCGCTGCCCGGGATCGAGTTCGACTGCGTGCGCGCGCTGCGGGTCGTGGCCAAGGGCTTCAACGAGTACGGCGACCCGGTGGTCATCGAAGGCAGCGAGTTGCTCGCTCGCGCGATCCAGCACGAGACCGACCACCTCGACGGCGTTCTGTTCATCGACCGGCTCGATCGCGAGTCGCGCAAGGCGGCGATGAAGGCGATCCGCGAAGCCGAGTGGGCCGGTGAGGCACCGCCCACGGTCAAGGTCTCTCCGCACGCGACGTTCGGCCGGCCGCTGTGAGGGTGGTGTTCGCCGGCACGCCGGAGGTGGCGGTGCCGTCGCTCCGTGCCATGCTCGCGTCCCAGCACGAGGTGGTCGCCGTTTTGACCCGGCCGGACGCTCCGGCCGGCCGGGGCCGCAAGCTGGTCCCGAGCCCGGTGGCGGAAGTGGCCGCCGATGCGGGAATCGAGCTGCTCAAGCCCAAGCGCCCGCGTGATCTTGACTTCCTGGCCCGACTGGCCGAGATCGCTCCCGACTGCGCGCCGGTGGTGGCGTATGGCGGGCTGATCCCTAAGGCCGCGCTGGAGATCCCCAAGCACGGTTGGGTCAACCTGCACTTCTCGCTGCTGCCCGCGTGGCGCGGGGCCGCGCCTGTCCAGCACGCGATCATGGCTGGCGACGACATCACCGGCGCCTGCACGTTCCAGCTCGAGGAGGGCCTCGACACGGGCCCGATCTACGGCCGGCTCACTGAGACGATCCGTCCCACCGACACCAGTGGCGACCTACTGGCCCGGCTGGCCGAATCAGGGGCGAAGCTGCTGGTCGCGACGCTGGACGGAGTTGAGGCGGGGCGGTTGGTGGCCGAGCCGCAACCGTTCGACGAAGTGTCGATGGCGCCCAAGCTGACGGTCGACGATGCCAGGGTGGACTGGACGGCTTCGGCTATGCGGGTCGACCGAGTGGTGCGCGCCTGCACACCCGCGCCGGGGGCGTGGACGACATTCCGGGGCGATCGGCTCAAGGTGCGGCCGGTTCGGCTGGATCCCAACGGGGCGGAGCTGGCTCCGGGCGTGATCGAGGTATCGCGCGACGGAGTCATGGTCGGGACCGGTAGCCATCCGGTACTGCTCGGTGACGTACAGCCGCAGGGCAAGCGGGCGATGCCCGCGGCCGACTGGGCTCGCGGTGTGCGGATTGAGCCGGGGGAGCGGCTCGAGTAGTGGCCCGGCGCGACCCTGCTCGCGACGCCGCGTATGACGCGCTGCGTGCGGTCGACGAGCGGGATGCCTACGCGAACCTGGTGCTGCCGGGGCTGTTGCGCGACCGTCGATTGGACGGGCGGGATGCCGCCCTGGCCACTGAGCTGGTCTACGGGACGCTGCGCGGGCTCGGGACGTACGACGCCGTGCTCGATGCGTGCCTGGACCGGCCCCTCGACAAGCTGGACCCCCCGATCCTGGACGTGTTGCGCCTGGGTGCGCACCAGGCGCTGAGCACACGGATCCCCGCGCACGCGGCGGTGGCGGCGACCGTGGACCTGGCCCGGACGAAGGTGGGGCCTGGCCCGGCGAAGCTCGTGAACGCGGTGCTGCGGCGGGTGAGTGCGACAGATCTGGATGGCTGGGTCGAGCGTCTCGCGCCTGTTGATCCGATGGGGCGGCTGGCCCTCCGTTACGCCCATCCGTCGTGGATCGTGCGGGCATTCCACGATGCACTCGGGGGAGACCTCGATGAGCTTGCTGCATGCCTGGCAGGCGACAATGAGCGCCCGGCCGTGACGTTGGCAGCGCGGCCCGGGCGGTGCACTGTGGACGAGCTGGTCGCTACGGGTGCCCAGCCGACCCGCTGGTCGCCGT
>JASLBX010000413.1 GCA_030146385.1 Jiangellaceae bacterium
CAGATCGGGCACCGGGACGTCGCCGACCTGGTCTACCCCGAGTTGGAGCACCTGACCGGCCATCCAGTCGTAATCGGATACAGCGTCGCGTGCTACGGCTCCGCTGATCGTTACCTGGGAATGCTCGCCGCCGCACTTGGCGATACCGAACGGGCGGAGCAGCACTTCACCGCCGCACTGGATCTCAACCGACGCATGAGCGCCAATACCTGGCTCGCATGGACCCAGTACGAGTACGGCCGGATGTTAGCGACGAGCGGCGAGTTAGAGCGAGCAGACGAGATGCTTTCAACGGCGCTGGACTTGGCCGTGCAGACCGGATTGCCAGCCATCTGCAACCGGGTCCGGGCATTCGTCCAGTCATTCAACGACGGAAGGTTACGTCGCCTAGGCGAACGGGCTGAGCTTCACGTCGCGGTGGATCCGCCAGAGTAAGCCGACAGTAGGGGATAGCCCATCCGGCATAACAGGATTAGCCTCAGAACATGCCGCTCTACATGATTGAGCGCCACTTCGCAGAGCAGTTGGACCTGACCGACGAACGAGTGAAGTTCGTCGAGGAGGTCAACGCGGAACATGGCGCGAACTGGCTCACGTCGTTCCTGACTGCGGACCGCCGTACGTCCTACTGCCTGTACGAGGCACCGAACCCAGAGGTGATCAAGGCTGCCGCAGAGAGCGCGGGCATCCCGGCGGACGTCATCGTTGAGGTTGAGCGCGCCTACGGGTAGCTCGGCGCGCAACAAGACGGGCCCGAGTCCCAGCCCCCGATTGGATCTCAGGCCCGTCTGGTTGCGCTCCCCCAGCCATAGACCAGGTCAGCGCTTGCTGCGGTGACTCACGTAGATCTCCCCGGCGCGGCCGAAGTACAAGCGCTCGCCGTCCCACGACAGCGAGGGACGCGTCTCAGGCGCCGCCGTATTGACCGCGGGTCCGAGGTTCACCACGTTCGACCATGGGTCGCTGGCGCTATCGCGTGTCGCACTGTAGATATCGAAGGCTCCCTCGCCACCGGGTCGGTTGGAGGCGAAGACGATTTCGAGTCCGTTCTTGCTGACGTTGGGCATAACGTCGTCGAACGCCGTATTTAGCTCGGTAACCGGCTCAGGTGGGCCGAAGCTGCCGTCAGGAAGCTGCGTGCTTACATAGATGTCCTGGGTGTTGCTTCCGAGGGCACCGCCGCTGGAGAAGTACAGCAAGGTGCCGATGTCGGTCTCCACCAAGGACGGGCCGTACTCTGTCCCTGGACCGTTCGGGCCGTTGGGCGCACAACCGAGGTTCATTGGCTCCGCCCAGGCGCCGGTCGCAGGGCTCCGACGCGTCAGGTAGATGTCTCCCCCGCCGCAAGCCGCCGTGCCGTACGCGTCCACCCCGCCCCGGGTGGACACGAACAGGAGGTATTTACCTCTCAGCGGTGTTGGGCAGAAGTCCGCGGCGTCGCTGTTCACGGGCTCCGGCAACATGGTCGGTGTGCCGAATTCGGCCTTCTTGCTGTCCCTGGTGGCCACCCAGATGTCGTTGGGGTCTCCGCGCCGCGTCGACGCAATATAGAGACTGAGCCCATCGGGCGACTCGATTGGGCAGCCATCAGCCGCCGCCGGATCGTTGACGGCGGACACCGGCTCCGCCTGACCCCAATCGGTCAGCTCCTTGGCCTGCACGGCGCTCGGCGCGCCGACTGCAAGGGCCACGAGCACGGCGCCCGTGACGAACCTGAAGGCCGGGCTTTTCATGTCAATCTCCCCTCTTCATGGGGCACAACCCTGTCTGTGGCCGCGACTCTGTGTCGCGTGCTCCAAGCAGACGGGCCAGCGGTTGCGGGACAGAAGTGAACGGTTGCGGGCTAGTTGCGACGGCCCGAGCGGTCTATCGTTTCGGCTATGCGCGTGGGGGTGCTGGGCACTCTCGAGGTGACCAGCGCGGACGGGTCGCCAGTGCCCGTCCAGGGGGTGAAGGAACGGCTTCTCCTCGGCATACTCGCGGCCGAGGCGAACCGGACCGTGAGCGTGCACCGGCTCGTCGACCTGTTGTGGGACGGTCGTCCTCCGTCCACGGCGGTGAAGACTCTGCAAAGCCACATCACGCGGCTCCGAACTTCCCTGGAACCGCAACGGCCGCGCGGCTCGTCCGGCCGGTACATCGTCCGCCGCGGCCCGGGATACGCGTTGGCCGTGGAGCGAGACGAACTCGACGCCGTTCAGTTCACCGACGCGGTAGCCCGCGGCCGCGCCAGGCTGGTCTCGGGTTCGCCCGCGGATGCGCGGGCCGAGATCGCCGGTGCGCTCGCCCTATGGCGTGGGACGCCCTACGCCGACCGGCCAGACGCACCCTTCGCTGAGGCCGAACGCCGCAGGCTGGCCGAGGTCAGGGTGACTGCCGTGGAGGGCCAGCTCGACGCCGAGCTCGCGCTCGGTACTCCCGGTGGCCAACAGCCCGTCCGGGCACGAGGAGCGTCAGACGATGCGCGGTCACCGCGGCTTTGTCAGCGGCGTAGCGGTCAGCCCCGACGGGACGCTCGCCGCGCACGCAGCGCCGCGCGGGACTGGAACGTGTTCCGCGAGCCGCCCGAGGTGGGCCACTGCCAGGCGCCACCTGTGGCGAAAGCTAGTGCTGTTGGTTTACGCATGACTGAATCTCCTCTG
>JASLBX010000416.1 GCA_030146385.1 Jiangellaceae bacterium
GTCGATCCTGTCCTGCTGGGGAGTGGCCGGCGGGCGGGCCGGGCGGCCGTTCTCGGTGACGGTCGACCCCGGCGGACCGCGCGAACGCGACGTGGACGCCCTAGCCGACGCCGAACCGGTGACTGCCGGCGAGGTGATCCGGATCCGGACGACCGGTGGCGGTGGCTGGGGCGACCCGCTGGACCGCCCGGTCGACGAAGTGCTGCGCGACCTGCGCTGGGGCAAAGTCTCGGTGGCCGGCGCCCGGGACGACTATGGTGTCGTGGTCACCGGCGATCCGGACGATCCCGGGCTGGACGAAGCGGCGACGGCGGGTCTGCGCGACGAGATGCGCCGCTCGCGCATCGGCGATGAGCCGTTCTTTGACCGTGGGCCCGGCTACTCCCGCCTCTCCGGCGGCGCCCCAGCCGCCCCCGTAGACTTCCGCTGATATGCAAGTCGGGTTCGACACGCCGTTCTGTCCAATTCGTAGCACTCGTATAAAGCCGACATTTCGGCGGGTGGAACCCGACTTGCGTGATCAGCGCGGGCAGGGCAGCGTGCGCGTGGTTGACTGTGCTTCACCATGAGGGTGCTCATCGCGCTGGGCGGCAACGCCATGACCGCGCCGGACGGTCGTGCTCGCCCGGAAGACCAGATCGCGGCCGTCGCCAAGGCGGTCGAACCGGTGGCCGACCTGGTCGCCGAAGGACAGGACGTCGTGCTCACGCACGGCAACGGCCCGCAGGTGGGCAACCTGCTGGTCAAGAACGAGTTGGCGGCCGCGGTCGTCCCGCCGGTGACCCTGGACTGGTGTGGCGCGCAGACCCAGGGCACCATCGGGTTCATCCTGATCAATGCGCTCGAGCACGCCCTGGCTGCCAGGAGCATCGACCGCCACATCGCGGCCGTCGTGACGCGCACCAGGGTGGACGAGCACGATCCAGGGTTCGCCCGTCCGACCAAGCCGATCGGCCGTTACCTGCCGCAGGACGAGGCGCAGGCGATGATCGAGCACGGCCAGAACTGGGAGGACCGCGGCGAGCGTGGTTGGCGGCGGGTCGTGGCTAGCCCCCAGCCGCTGGAAATCCTGGACGCACCCGCCGTGGAATCGCTGATCGCGGCGGGCTTCGTCGTCGTGGCGGCCGGCGGCGGGGGAGTGCCGGTCGTCCGGGACGAGGACGGCGCCATCCGCGGCGTCGAGGCTGTGATCGACAAAGACCTCGCGGCCGCCCTCCTCGGCCGCACGGTCGGCGCCGATGTCCTCATCATCGCCACGGACGTCGACCACGTGATGCTCGGCTACGGTACAGACGACGCCAAGGCGATCGAGCAGGCGGACGTCCGGACCATTCGCGGCTACGCGGCCGACGGCCACTTCGCTGCCGGCAGCATGGGGCCGAAGGTCGAGGCCGCCTGCCGGTTCGTCGAGCAGGGTGGCCGGAGAGCCGTCGTCACGTCACTCGACCGGATCGCCGCGGCCGTCCACGGCGAGGCAGGAACTGAGATCATCCCCGGTAACTGAGAGGTGGAACCAACGTCATGCCCGAAGCCATCGAGGTCCCCAAGATTGCGCTCAAGCACGTCAGCGACGCGTCAGGGCTGGCCGAGCTGATCCATGCCGGCGTGGTGGAGGCCGACCGGGTCATCGCGGTGATCGGAAAGACCGAGGGCAACGGCGGAGTCAACGACTACACGCGGATCATCGCCGACCGGGCGTTCCGCGAGGTCCTGGTCGAGAAGGGTTCCCGCGCGGAGGAGGACGTCAAGCAGGTGCCGTTCGTCTGGTCCGGCGGGACGGACGGGGTGCTTAGCCCGCATGCGACGGTGTTCGCCACGACCGACCAAGCGGAGCCGACCGACGAGCCGCGGCTGACTGTGGGCATCGCGATGAGCGAGCCGATCCTCCCCGAAGAGATCGGCCGGAGCGGCATGATCGAGAAGGTGGCCGCCGGGGTGAAGACCGCGATGGATCGAGCCGGAATCACCGATCCGGCCGACGTCCATTATGTCCAGACCAAGACACCGCTACTGACGATCGACACCATCCGCGACGCGAAGTCCCGCGGCCAGACGGTCTGGACCGAGCACACTCTGGAGTCGATGGACCTGTCCAACGGATGCACGGGGCTGGGCATTGCGGTCGCCCTGGGCGAGATCGAGATGCCGTCGGACGAAGATGTGATGAAGAACCGCGCCCTGTACTCGTCGGTCGCATCGTGCTCCTCCGGCGTCGAGATGGACCGGGCGCAGATCGTGGTCGTGGGCAACGCACGAGGGGTCGGTGGCCGGTACCGGATCGGGCACTCGGTGATGCGCGACGCGCTCGACGCGGACGGAATCTGGGCGGCGATCAGCGACGCCGGTCTCGACCTCCCCGACCGCCCGCATCCCGATGACCTCGGCGGCCGGCTGGTCAACGTGTTCCTCAAATGCGAGGCGAGCCAGGACGGGATGGTGCGCGGGCGGCGCAACGCCATGCTGGACGACTCCGACGTGCATTGGCACCGCCAGATCAAGGCGTGTGTCGGTGGTGTCGCCGCCTCAGTGACCGGCGACCCGGCCGTGTTCGTGTCGGTGTCCGCGGCCCATCAAGGCCCGGATGGAGGCGGCCCCGTAGCGGCCATCGTCGATCTCGGCTGACCGCCGCCTGACCGGCTGACCGGCCGCTAGGCCTGAGAGCAGGCTACGCGGCCAGGTGCTCGCTGCCTTGGCGCACGCGTTCGCGGTCCTGCTCGCTATCGCCGTCGCCGTCCACCCACTCCGCCGGCAGGTCGACGTCGTCGAGGAAGTAGTCGCGTAACCGGGTCAGCGTCCTGGTGAGCAGGCGCGACACGTGCATCTGCGAGATGTCGAGCTCCTCGGCGATCTCGCGCTGCGTCCGCTCGCCGAAGAACCGGAGGGTCAGCATGCGGCGTTCCCGCTCCGGCAACCGGGTCAGAACCTTCCGCAGCGCCTCACGGGCCTCGACGTTGTCGAGCGCGGTCTCGTCGAAGCCGAGCCGCTCACCGATGGTCGGCCCGCCTGGCTCCTCCTTCATCGCCGGTGCGTCCAGGGACGTGGCGGAGTAGGCGGACGCCGCATCGAGCGCCTCGAGGACCTCCTCGTCGGTGACCTCGAGCAGGTCGGAGATCTCGCCCACCGTCGGGGAGCGGCCGAGCTCGCGGGACAGCTGGTCGACGGCCGCCTGGACGCGCAGGGTGAGCTCCTGCAGGCCGCGCGGCACGCGGACGGCCCAGCACGCGTCGCGGAAGTGCCGGCGCAGCTCACCGAGAATGGTGGGCACGGCGTACCGGGGGAAGTCAGCGCCCTTTTCGGGATCGAACCGTTGGGCCGCCTTGACCAGGCCGAGCATGGCAACCTGCACCAGATCCTCGAGCGGTTCACCCCGTCCGGTATAGCGGCTCGCGATTCGCCGGGCGAGCGGTATGTGACGCTCAACAAGTTCGTTGTGAGTCGGCAGTGTCATAGGTTCAGCCCGTTGCATAGTCAAAGTTCAATCCCTCATCGGGTTGCTGCCCGTAGTGGTTGCTACCCGGTAGTCACCTTCCCCGTGACGGCTTCGTTGCAAACTTGTGATCACGCGTACAGCGCCCAGTGGCGGGTAAATCGGCCGTCATGAGCTACCCGTTGTCCCGTCTTTCGCATCTGTACCGCGAGTCCGGACCTTGGACGTTCGTGCAGCTGGACGTGGGTTTGGACCCGCACGGTCCCGGCCAGGCCTTGCCGCTGAGGTGGCAGGGCCTGCGGGACATACTCGTCGAAAAGGATGTACCCCACGAACAACTAGCCGCCATCGACGAGGTGTTCGAAACCGCCTCCGAACACGGTGGACAAGCCTGCCGCTTCGTGCTCGCCGGACCGCGGGGAATCGTAGTCGACGAGACGCTCGAATCCCTTCCATCCTGCGCAAACCAAGCGGAGGTGGCCGGGATCCCGCTGCTCGGCCCACTGATCCGCGCCAGCGCGCATGACCTGCCGTACCTCGTGGTCGAGGCCGGCCGGGAAGGCGCGCGGGTTTCCGCCTTCAGGGCCGACGGCCAGCCCGTCCAGGCTGAGGATGTGGAGGGCGAAACGGTTCACCTGACCAAGGTCCATGGCGGCGGCTGGGCGCATCGCCGGTTCCAGCAGACCACCGAGGAAGCCTGGCGTCGCAACGCCCAGGAGGTCGAGGAAGTGGTTCACCGCTACTGGACGAACGCCGGCGCCAGAATGATCGTCCTGACCGGCGACGTCCGGGCGCGCGAGCAGCTCCGAGCACAGCTGCCTGCGCCCTTGCAGGGGAGCGTCATGGAGCTGGACGTCCAGACCAGGCCACCGGGCACGGAGGAGCACGCGGTGGCCGACGCCATCGCCGAGCATCGGGATGAGCTCGCCGATCAGGAGCGGGCTCGGCTCTCCGAACGGTTCGGTGAAGGCCAGCCGCGCGGGCTGGCCGTCGAAGGCGTCGGCGAGACGGTCCACGCGCTGCGGCAGGCCCAGGTCGACTTCCTGGTCATGGATTTCGACGCACTCGAGGGCAGGAACATGCTGGCGCTGCGTGACGAGCCCTGGGTCGCGACCGGACATGAGGGTGTCACCGGCACGAGCGTGCTCACCGAAGCCCCCGCTGCGGACGTCCTGCTGCGGGCGGGTGCCCTGACCGATGCGCGCCTGCTTCCGGCCAATCGCGCCCAGGTCGGATCCGACGGAGTGGCGGCGCTCCTGCGCTGGCCGGCCGGCCCGCAGTAAAGGGGTCAGGAAGTGATGATGTCGTCGGAGTCCTGCGACCAGCCGACCACTTGCAGCACCGGCAACAAGTGCGGTGCAAGATCCTTGAGCACGAGCCGGCGGTTCTGCTGGGCCAGCCGGCGAGATGCTTCCGCGAGCACGCGCATGCCGCTGACCTCGATGAACGCCAGCTGGCTCAGGTCGATATGGACGTCGCCGCGGTGAGTGTCAACCATGTTCGTCACCGCAGCGGTGAACTCCGCCAAGCTCCGGAAGTCGACGTCTCCGGCGATGGCGAGGCCGGGTGGATCAGTGATGTTCGTGATGCGGAGGGTCGTGGCTCTCGATGCCTCACGATCTTCCGTGCTCAACGGCTCTCGCTCTTACGCGGCGATCTTGTCATTTGGAGATTCCCTCCGGTTTGCGGATGCTCTTGCACCCTGACGGCTAGTACGACGAGGTCGTCGCGCAGCGGCTGGTCGTTAGCTGTTATCAGCGAACGAAGCAGGTCGACGGCATCCCGTGCTGAGCGTATCTCTCGGTCGCGAAGCGCGGCGCTAACTCCCTCGACGCCGAGCCACCCTTCCCGCGTCAGCAGGTCGGTCATCCCGTCGCTGTAGAAGACGATGGTCTCACCAGGATCGAGCGTAACAGTCGTGGCCGAGTAGTGCTGGTCTTCGAAGCTTCCGATGATCGTTCCTTCTGCGGTGACGGCCTCCACGGTGCCGTCACGGATGACGAGCGGCGGCGGGTGGCCGGCGAGCGCCAGGGTGGCCCGCCAGGCGCCACTACCGTCCTGCGGAGCGAAGTCGCCGTATGCGATCGTGCAGTACATGCTCTCGTCACCGGCAGGATCGCGCCGAATCGCTTCATTCACCGCCGCCAGCACCTCCGCCGGCCCGGGCTGGACTACTGCCGCAGTCCGGACGCTGTACCGCGAGAGTGACGTGAAGGCCGCGGCTTCGACCCCCTTGCCGACCACGTCGCCGACGAAGATTCCCCACCGCTCGTCGTTGATGGGAAACACATCGAAGAAGTCCCCGCCGACATCGTCGAGAGAGAACGGCTCGTAGTAGACCTCGAGGTCAAGACCAGGGACGCCAGGCAACCGGGACGGCGTCAGCGTGTCCTGGAGCGTGTCCGCGATGTAGCTCACGCGTTGTGCCTCGGCGAGCAGGCGGCTGCGGGCCTCCTGCTCGACCTCGATCACGGTGACCGCCGCGCGGCGCAGCTCAAGCTGGTCCGTCACGAGGCTGGCCAGCTCGTGCAGGAGAGCAAGCTGGCCCGCTGAGGCGCGGCGCGGCTCGGTGTCCATGACACTGACCACGCCGATCGCGTGTCCGTCCGCGGTGCGGACCGGAGCGGCCGCGTAGAAGCGGATCTTCGGATCCTCGGTGACCATCGGATGGTCTGCCGCGCGCGGATCGGCGCGTGCGTCGAGGAGCACGTACGTGCCGGTTCGCTGCGCGGCCGTGACGGCCAGACCTGGCTTGGCGGATGCCGACGCCATTCGGAGGCCATACCGCCCCTTGAACCACACTCGGTCGTCGCCGACGAAGGTCACCGCTGCAAGTGGGGTGTCAAAGATGTGCG
>JASLBX010000417.1 GCA_030146385.1 Jiangellaceae bacterium
GGACGATATCTCGGCCGCAGCCGAAGCGTCCGCCGCTTATCCTCGGCGCGTGACCCAACAGCAGACCACCGCACCCCTGCCCGTCGCAGTTCGAGACTGGGCTGCGTTCGGCGCCGTCCTCGTCACAGTCCTCGCGTGGTCGTCTGCGTTCGTGGCCATCCGATGGATCGGCGAGTCGTACAATCCCGGACCGCTCTCGCTGGGCCGGCTCATCGTCGGCAGCGCGGTCCTCGGGCTCATGGTCTATGTGCGGCGCAGCTGGGTGCGTCCCACGCGCCAGGAGTGGACCTTACTCGTGCTGTGCGGCATCGTGTGGTTCGCCGTCTACAACGTCGCGCTGAACGCGGCCGAGCAGAGGATCGACGCAGGGACGACCGCCATGCTCGTGAACGTCGGGCCGATCCTGATCGCATTGCTGGCCGGGTGGTTGCTGGGCGAGGGCTTCCCGCGCTGGCTCATGATCGGCGCGGCCGTGGCCCTCACGGGAGCGATGTTGATCGGTCTCGCGGCTCGGGGTACTGGCGGTGCGGACCTGCTCGGGGCGCTACTCGCCCTGGTCGCCGCCGCGACGTACGCCATCGGGGTCGTCGCCCAAAAGCCAGTCGTCCGGCGATTGCCCGCGCTTCAGGTGACGTGGCTAGCCTGCACGATCGGAGCCGTCGTCTGCCTGCCGTTTGGCCCCGCCCTCATGACGGACGTCGCGGACGCGCCGGCAGGAGCGACCGCCGGAGTCATCTACCTCGGCATGGTCCCGACCGCGGTGGCGTTCAGCACCTGGGCCTATGCGCTGGCGCGGATGGACGCCGGCCGCCTGGGTGTCACCACGTATCTGGTGCCACCGCTGACCATCGTGATGGCGTGGGTGCTGCTGGGTGAGGTGCCGCCGCAGCTCGCAATCGTCGGCGGTGCGGTCTGCTTGATCGGTGTCGGACTGTCGCGGCGGCGAAGCTCGAAGGCGCGGACCCGCGGCCGGGTGCCCCAGCGATAGGCGGCACCCGGCCGGCTTACCCGCCGCTCACAGACTCTTGAGCAACGCGTCGAGGCGCTCGTACGACTCGCGAGCGCCGCTCTCCATGCCGGTCTGGACGACGGCGTCTCGTGTCTCGACCGACGGGTAGAGGGACCTGGCGACCACCTTGGTGCGGCCGCCGGCGTCCTCGAACGTCATCGTCTCGAGCGCGACCTCACCCGGTGCGCCCTCGAACTCGGTGGTCTGGACGACCCGCTGGCCCGGCACGACGTCGTGGTAGACGCCGTGGAAGCCGTACTCGTTGCCGCTGTCGTCGCGGTGGACGAAGCGCCACTGTCCTCCGGGACGGACCTCCATCTTGTCCACGACCGTCGGCAAGTCACGCGGACCCCACCACTTCGGGATCAGATCGGGGTCCGTCATGACCTTGAAGACGGTTTCAGGCGGGGCATCGAACGTGTGCTTGATGACGATGTCCTGCCGGCCAGGCTCGATGATGAACTCGGTGTCAGCCATGGTGCTGCCCTTCCTGTGTGTCCTGGATTCGCTTGATCTCCTGCTCGAGTCGGTCGAACCGGTCGCGCGCAATCTCCCGGTACCGTTCGATCCACTCGGTGGCGGTCTCCAGCGGTGCTACCTCGAGGCGGCACGGACGCCACTGAGCGTCCTTTCCCCGGGTGATCAGCCCGGCCCGCTCAAGGACCTTGAGGTGCTTGGAGATCGCCTGGAGGCTGATCGAGAACGGCGCGGCCAGCTCATTGACTGTCGCTTCGCCGTTGGCCAGCCGGGACAAGATCGCCCGGCGGGTCGGGTCGGCAAGAGCCGCGAAAATCAGGCTCAGCTGATCGTCCGCCACTGTTCAACCTCCTGGTTAATTAACCAATAGGTTGACTATGGATCGCCGACTCCGGCCTGTCAAGGGCCTGTTGCGAATCGAATGGGGTGGGACGCGTTCCTACCGCGATTGCGCATCGGCACGCGACCGGAGGCGGCGCAGCATTCGAGCGTCGGAGAAGCCAACGCTCCGTGCCGCCGCCTCGACCGTGGTGCCGTGACCGATCAGGTGCTCGGCCCGCTCGATGCGCAATGCCTGCTGGTAGCGCAGGGGCGTGAGACCGGTGGCTGTCGTGAACATCCGGGTCAGCGTCCGCTCGCTGACCTTGGCCGCGGCCGCGAGGTCGGCCAACCGCAGTGGATCTGTGAATCTGGCGTCGATGAGGTCCTGGACCTGGTGAACGGTCTCGCTGAGATGTGAGCGGTAGCGAAGCATGGCGCTGGCCTGTGGCTCGTCGCCGTTGCGCCGGGCGTACACAACCATCTCCCGGGCGACCCGGGCTGCGGCGGCGACGCCGTCCCGTACCGCGATCAAGTGGAGCGCCAGGTCGATGCCGGACGCGATGCCGGCCGACGTCACCACGCGGTCATCGGTTGTGTAGAGGACGTCTTTGAGGACGGTCGCCCGCGGGTACCGACGGGCGAGTGCGTCCTGCAGGTCGTGATGGGTCGTGCAGCGACGGCCGTCCAGAAGCCCGGCCGAGCCCAGTGCGAACGCTCCGGAGCAGACACTGGCCACGGTGCCGCCGCTGGCATGGTGGTCCGTGACGCGCCGGAGGTGCTCTCGGCCGACAGTGGGCTGCGGACGGCTCGCTGCCCGCCACCCTGGAACGACGACCAGATCGTCCTCCGTGAGGCTCGGCCAGGACGTCGCCGCGGTGACGGGCACACCCTGCGCCGTGGGCACGGTGGGCGAGTCGCTCACATAGGTCAACTCGTAGCCGTATCCGAGGTCGGCGGCGGTCCAGAACGCCTGGGCCGGCCCGGCGAGGTCCAGCAGGTGTAGCTGCGGGACGAGGACGAAGGCGACGCGCGGCACGATCTGGTCAGCTGGCTGCGATCTCGTCCACGGTACGGATGGTCGCGAACCGGCCGGCGAGCGCATATTCGGTGCGGCGAATGATCTCGTCGGTCGACAGCGTCGATGGATCGGCCAGGACCTCGTCGAGCGTCCGATCGACGGGTGCGTCACGGTGTGCGATCGGGAAGGTCGCGGTGGCGTCGGTCACGAACGTCACGTCGTAGCCAAGGTCGGACGCCACGCGGGTGGTCGTCTCACAGCACTGCTCGGTCTGGATACCGCAGATGGTGAGCTCGCCGACGCCGAGGGTAGTGAGCAGCTGCTGGAGGTTGGTCGTGGTGAAGGCGTTGATCGAGGTCTTGGTGACGATCGGCTCGCCGTCGCGAGGCTCGAGCCCGTCCATGAGCCGGACGTGGCCCAACGCCGGGTCAAAGACCGTGTTGCTGCCCGGTTCGGAGTGCAGGACCCACACGACGAGATCGCCGGCCTCCCGGGCTGCCGACACGAGCCGGTTGACCTGCTTGACGACTTCGGGGTTGGAGACTGCGGCCCAGTTCGGACGTTCGCGGAACGACTGTTGGAGGTCGATGACAATGAGTGCTCGGGTCATGGGTGCCATCCTGCCTGCTCTGCTGCGCGTAGGGAAGGCACCATCGGGTCTCCTGCCGGAACGATCCGGTCAGTCACCCGTCGAGGTGAGCGGCAAAGAACTCCGCCGTTTGCTCGATCGAGTCGCCCCATGCCGCCTCGAACGCATGCGGCTCGCCTTCCCACTCGATGAGCTCGGCGTCCACGCCGGCCGCTTCCAGCGCGTCCATCGTTTCGTGCGACCACTCGAGCGGACAGGTGTCGTCCGCAGTGCCGTGATGGATCAGCACCGGCTCGGTGATCCGGTCGAAGAACGTACGGGCGGAGCGCTGGCTCCAGAAGTCCGGCTCGTCCGCGGGGTCACCGTAGGCGGAAATGATCTCGTCCCCCTCCGGCCGGTCACGGATCCACCGGTCGAAGTTGTCTGCCGCATCCGAGCTCACTGGCGCGTAGACGACCGCGGCGTCGACCAGTCCGGGCGTGGTCACCAGGACGTCGTACGTCACGCCTCCACCCATCGAGCGGCCGAGCAGGCCGACCCGGTCGCCGTCGAGATACGGCAGGTCGGACGAGCGCACGGCGTGCACCGCATTGATGACGTCCTCGGCATAGCCGAGCCGCAGCTGCAACTCGTTGTCCGGGTCGTCGTCCGAGCCCGCATGGTTGCGGTAGTCGGTGTGCAGGACGACGTAGCCCTGCCGGGCGAGATAGTCCTGCTCGCGGGCCAGCCCACGCCCGGTCGTGTAGATGTCCGGGTCGATGTAGCCGTGCGCCAGTATCAGTACCGGGAACGGCCCCTCACCGGCGGGGACATTCATGATCCCTGAGATGGTCAGCTCGCCGCTGGCGTACGTGACGGCGTAGCGGGTGTAGTCGCTGCTTTCGTCCAGGACCTGCCCCACTTCGAGGTCGTGGCCGTCGAACTCACTCGCCATTAGTGCCGGCAGCGACACCGGGTGTGGCGGTTCGGGCGTCGGCGTCGTGGGGACGGCTTCCGGCTCGGTCGTGGTTGGGGATGTGGACGCGGTTGTCGTAGGAGAGGGGGTCGCGACCGTTCTCGTGGGACCAGGCTCCGGATCGGCGCCGGCTGTGCAGCCGAACGCACCGAGCGACATCACGACGGCCAGGATTCTCACCCTTGCCTTCACCCCGCCAATCATGCACGCGCTCGCCATCTAGGCCATCGTCCGGACGGATCGCGATAGCGTCCTGCCCGTATGGACGTTGACGTCACACAGGCCGCGGCGCGAGCACCGGCGAAGATCAATCTGGTCCTCGCGGTAGGCCCGGTGCGCACAGACGGTTACCACGAACTGGCCACCGTCTTCCACGCGCTCGATCTGTACGACGAGGTCGTGGCCTACCCGTCAGAGGAGATCTCCGTCACGGTTCGTGGTTTGCACGCCGATCGAGTGCCGGCCGACGAGACGAACCTTGCGTTCCGGGCCGCTGCGGCGCTGGCGGAGTACGCGGGGGTGCGGACGGGCGTGCAGCTCGACGTCCGCAAGCGCATTCCCGTGGCGGGCGGGCTGGCCGGCGGTAGCGCGGACGCGGCCGCGTCGCTCGTGGCCTGCGACGCGCTCTGGGACACCGGACTCGGTCGCGGAGAGTTGGCGATGCTGGCCACTCGGCTGGGCAGCGACGTGCCCTTTGCGCTCGCGGGCGGCACGTCCCTCGGCTCCGGACGGGGCGAACAGTTGACCGCGGTGATGGTCGGCGGGACGTTCCAGTGGGTGGTGGCGATGGCGCGGGACGGGTTGCCGACACCCAAGGTGTACGCGGAGCTCGATCGCCTTCGTGCCGGCAAGGCGGTCGGCCGCCCGGTGGTGGGGCACGACGTCCTGACCGCGCTCCGTGCCGGCGACCCGGACTCGCTCGGCGCCACGATGCACAACGACCTACAGGATGCGGCCTGTTCGTTACAGCCGTCCCTGCGCACCACGCTCGACACGGGCATGGATTTCGGGGCCATCGCTGGAGTCGTTTCAGGGTCCGGGCCGACATGCGTTTTCCTGGCTCGCGACAACGAGCACGCCGAGGATCTGGCGGCCGGCCTCGCTGCCTCCGAGGTGTGCGCGGACGCCTGGGTGGTCACCGGCCCGGCGCCGGGCGCGCGGCTCATCTGACCCGCGGCTTGTGAGAAGCTTGCCGCGTCATGGCGGTCAATCTGGTCAATTTGGAGTCGGGCGGGCTGGCTCACGGACAACATCAGATCCTTCATGGCATCTCGCTCGGTGTCGCCCGCGGCGATCGAATCGGAGTGGTCGGGCGCAATGGCTCAGGCAAGACGACGCTGCTCAACGTCCTGGCCCGCCGCCAGTCCGTTGATAGTGGCCGCGTCACGCACACCGGCGGGTTGCGAGTAGGACAGCTCGGTCAGCATGACAATCTGACGGCCGAGCGGACTGTGCGGGCGGTTGTCCTCGGCTCTCGGCCGGAACACGAGTGGGCGGGCGATGCCCGGATCCGCGAAGTGTTGGCGAACCTGCTGGCCGTCGTGCCGCTGGACGCGACCATCGGTCCGCTGTCGGGTGGGGAGCGGCGGCGGGTCGCGCTAGCCCGGCTCCTTGTCGGCGACGACGACCTGCTGCTGCTCGACGAGCCGACGAACCACCTCGACGTCGAGGCCATCGACTGGCTCGCCCGCCACTTACGCTCGTCCGGCCGGACGGTCGTGCTCGTCTCACACGACCGGTGGCTCCTTGACACGGTGTGCGACTCGCTGTGGGAAGTCGTCGACGGCGACGTCCGGTCGTACGACGGCGGCTACTCGGAGTTCGTGCTCGCCCGGGCCGAGCGGGAACGGATCGCGGCCGCCACGGAGGCCCGGCGCGCCAATCTCCTCCGCAAGGAGCTCGCGTGGCTCCGCCGCGGACCGCCCGCCCGGACCTCCAAGCCGAAGTTCCGGATCGAGGCGGCCAACGCGCTGATCGCCGACGAGCCGCCACCGCGCGATCGTTATGAGCTGGCCCGGTTCGCCACCGCGCGGCTGGGCAAGAGCGTCTACGACGTCGAGGACGTGACGGTCGGCTACGGCGGGCGTCCCCTGCTGGATCGAGTCACCTGGCGGCTGGGCCCCGGAGACCGGGTCGGCATCGTGGGGATCAACGGCTCGGGCAAGACCACCATGTTGCGCCTGCTGGCCGGGCAGGTTCGTCCGGACGCCGGAAAGGTGCGGGTGGGGCGCACGGTCGTCCCGGCCTACCTCAGCCAGGAGGTCACCGAACTCGATCCCGACGCGCGGGTGCTCGGCGCGGTGGAAGAAATCCGGCGCGTGACAACTGTGGGGAAGCGGGAGCTCACCGCGAGCCAACTACTGGAGCAGTTCGGCTTCTCCGGCCCGGCGCTGTGGACGCCGGTGGCCGAGCTGTCCGGTGGCGAGCGCCGGCGGTTGCAGCTGCTGCGCCTGCTGATGGCCGAGCCGAATGTCCTGCTGCTGGACGAGCCGACGAACGACCTCGACATCGAGACCCTGACCGTGCTCGAGGACCTCCTCGACGGCTGGCCGGGGACAGTTGTTGTAGTGAGCCACGACCGCTGGTTCCTGGAGCGCACGACCGACGCGATCTGGGCATTGCTGGGTGACGGCTCGCTCGTCCAGCTGCCGGGTGGGGTGGACGAGTATCTGGCCCGGCGGCGTACGACGACTGCTGCGGACGATGGTGGGGGCGCTGGAGCGGCGTCCCGCCAGCGGGTCGGTGACACGAGGGCGGCACGCAAGGAGCTGGCGCGGATCGAGCGCAACGTGGACAAGCTGGCTCGTCGCGAGGACCGCCTGCACATTGAGCTTGCCAAGCACGCGACGGATCCCGAGCGGGTCCTCGAGTTGGACGGCGTACTACGCGAACTGCGGGCCGAGCGGGAAGCGCTCGAGGCCAGATGGATGGAGCTGGCCGAACAGATCGACTAGCTCGGTCGTCCGGCTGAGGGCCTCGGCTGGCTAGAGGCTGAGACCGCGCTCGGCCAGCCAGTTCTGCGGGTTGACCGCGCCGCCGCTCTGCGGGTGCACCTCGAGATGCAGGTGCGGGCCGGTGGAGTTGCCGGTCGAGCCCACGGCCCCGATCACCTCGCCGGGGGCCACGCTGCCGGACCGCTTGATGAACCGCGACAGGTGGCAGTACCAGGTCTCGGTGCCGTCCCAGTGCCGGACGACGATCTTGTTGCCATACGAGCCGTCCCACCCGGACCAGATGATCTCGCCGGACGACAGGGACTTGACCTCCGCGCCGTAGGAAGCGGCCAGGTCGGTCCCTGTGTGGGTGCCCGACCACAGTCGTCCCGTCGATCCGAAAGTCGCGCTGATGCGGTAGCTAGACAGCGGGGCGACCCAGCGGCGCGCCTCCCGTTCCTCCCTGGCCTTGCGCTCGGCGGCCTCCTTGCGGGCCTGCTCGACGGCGGCCTCATGGGCCGCTTCGGCACGCTCGGCGCTCTCCTCCTTTAGCGACTGACCCGCCGCGACGATGGTGTCCAGGCCGCTTGCTTCACGGCTGGACGCCTCAGGGCGTTGCAGGGCCTCGCTGGAGAAGAACAATCCGTTGGAGGCGCCTGCCGACGGCATCGTCAGAGTTCCGGACGCGGCGGCGATCACCGCGACGGAACCGACGACCGATGGCAGGGATACGGGCCGGCGGCGGCGACAATGTCGCCCCTTGCCGGAGCGTGTAGACACCTTAAGTGCCTTCCGGTCTAACTGCAGGGGACCGGCTGACCATAACGGAACCCGAGCCGGACACCAAGCCCTGGGAGGGATGCAGTTGGCCGTGTCCTTTGCTCGGTTGCTCTAGTCGTGTGGTTGAGATCACACCGTAATCGGTCCGTGACCTGCATCTTTTCGCTTTGGCCGGGCATGCCGACGCACGTCTCACATGGCGAGATGATCAGGTCCGTACCAGCGGCGTTGTGCAATAGCTTCGGCCGGGGTCACATTGGCCCTCCCGCCTGGTTACCCTGCTGGTGGAGGCGTCCGGGCCAGTGGCGGCGGAGCTTCCGAGTACAACGGCGTACGGAGGCGGTCATGGCAGGAACGAACCCACTGCGTGTCGTGGTGGCCAAGCCCGGGCTGGACGGGCACGACCGGGGCGCCAAAGTGGTGGCGCGGGCATTGCGCGATGCCGGGGTGGAGGTCGTCTACACCGGACTGCATCAGACACCCGAGCAGATCGTCGAGGCCGCCATCCAGGAGGACGCGGACGCCATCGGCCTGTCCATCCTTTCCGGGGCGCACATGACGCTGTTCCGTAAGGTGATCGACTTGCTGGCCGAGCGCGATGCCAGTGACATCGTGGTGTTCGGTGGCGGGATCATTCCGGACGTCGACCTGCCGCTGCTTCAGGAGATGGGTGTGGCGAAGATCTTCACGCCGGGCGCGACGACCCAGGAGATCGTCCAGTGGGTCGACACAGAGCTTCGCGAGCGCGCCGCAGCATAACCATCCACCCGCGCCCGCCCGCCCTTTCTCACCTGATCGTCGATCTGTCACCTGATCGCTGCCACCGTGACGATCAGGTGACCAAGACTGGGTCCTAGCCGCAAATCCAGGTCACCTGATCGTGTCTCAGGATGTGGGCGGTAAACGATCAGGTGACCTGACTGGGCGACTACCTGCAGTGACGCGCCGGTTTGTCATCTGATCCACATCGCTGCGCATCAGGCAGTCACCAACTATTCATGGTCTATACCATTGTCAGGGGTCTATACCACCGCTATCGTCCGGGCCATGGATCACCACGCGTCGTTCCCCCGCCGACCGATCGTCATAGCCGCCTTAGGGGCCGCCGTCGCGCTGGCGTCGCCTCTGTTGGTCGCTCCCGGCGCCGCCGCACCCGCCGGCCCGGAGCTCGACCTGGCTCAACCCGGCGAGATCGTCCTCGACCGGCAGTCCAACGACATCGCACCGGGTCTCGAGCTCACCACGTTCTCCCGCCTCGACCCGCAAGGCTGGTCCGCCGGACAGGTTCTCGTCGCCGACCTGGACGAGCCGGGCTTGAGCCTGGACTACCAGTACTCCGGAACCGTCAGCGAGCCGGCTACCGTCCGTGAGATGGCGGAGTCCAGCGGGGCCGTCGCGGCGGTCAACGGCGACTTCTACGACATCGACCGCTCGCACGCGCCGAACGGTGTGGGCGTCAGCCGTGACGAAGGCCTGCTGACCTCGCCGGTCGGCAACCACACCAACGCATTCACCGTCGACTCCGACGGCATCGCGCGGCTCGCGCAGGTGCTGCTCGAGGCAACCGCCACGTTCGGAGGCGAGGAGTACGAGCTGGCGGGCGTCAACACGCACTCCATCCCGGCCAACGGCATCGGGGCGTTCACCGCCGCGTGGGGCGACTACACCCGCGCCAGCGCGCTCGGGGCCGGCAACCCGGTCGCCGAGGTGACGGTGGTGGACGGCGCCGTGGCCGACGTCAGCGACACACCGGGCGAAGGAAAGATCGCCGAGAACGAGCTGATCCTAGTCGGACGCGACACCGGTGCCGAGGCACTGCTCGAGTTCGCCGAGATCGGCGCGGCCGTGGACGTCACTTACGCCCCGCGCACCAACTTCGGGGAGGTCACCGTCGCGCTCGGCGGTAACCACCTGCTCGTTGTGGACGGCCACCCCCGCGACTTCGGCGCCGGGACGGCCGAACCACGGACCGCCGTGGGGTTGGCCGACGACGGCGCCACCATGTTCCTCGTCGTCATCGACGGGCGGCAGCCGCACGCGCGCGGCATGACGTTGACCCAACTGGCCCAGTTCATGGCCGATCTCGGGGCCGAGCAGGCGCTCAACCTCGACGGCGGCGGTTCGTCCACGATGGTCGCCCGGACGCCAGGCACCGACGACAAGGCAGTGATCAACAGTCCGTCTGACGGAACCGAGCGCCGGGTCGCGAACGGGCTCGGCCTGTTCACCGAGGCCGGATCCGGCCAGCTCACGGGGCTGTCCGTGACCGCAGCATCCGATCGGGTCTTCCCCGGACTCACCCGGACACTGATCGCGCACGGCCACGACGAGACATACGCACCCGTCGACTCCGACCCTCGCTGGCGCGCCTTCGACCCGCGCGTGGCGTCGGTCAAGGTGGGCACGGACGGCGAAGCGATCGTCACCGGCAAGGCTCCGGGAATCACGGACGTCATCGCTCAGGACCGTGCGGCCTGGGGCGAGACGGAGGTGACGGTGCTTGGCGAGCTCCAGCGGATCGTGCCGAGCACCAGCCTCCTGGTCCTGCCGGACACCGAGACCACCGCGCCACTCGAGCTCGTCGGCTACGACATCGACGGGTTCCACGCCCCACTCGAGCCGCGAGACCTGGAGATCAGCGGCGACGAGCAACTGGAGATCGGCGAGCAGGACGGCACGCTGACCGTCCGCGGCCTGGAAGACGCGACGTCGTCCCAGCTGACGGTCACTGCCGCCGGTGTCGAGACACAGGTTGCCGTCGCGGTCGGGCTCGAGGACGTCACCGTCGCCGACTTCTCCGACGCCGAGGACTGGACGATCGCCTTCGCGCGGGCCACCGGTTCGATCGAGGCCATCGAGGGTCCGGACGGCCGTCCCGGCGTGCGGATGAGCTATGACTTCGTCACCCAGGCCGGCAACACCCGTGCCGCCTACGCGACGCCGCCCGCTCAGTTCGAACTGCCGGGCCAGCCGCAGGAGATCACCGCGTGGGTCGAGGGCGACGGCAACGGCACCTGGATCCGGATGCGCGTCTACGACCGCAACGGAACCCTCGTCACGCTCAACGGCGGATTCACCACGTTCACCGGCTGGCAGCAGCTGACCTTCCCGGTGCCGGACGGGACCGAGTACCCGTTGACGTTCCGCGACATCTACGCCGTGCAGGTCGGGGACGTCGCCTACCACGGCACGACCGGGTTCAGCGAGATCCAGGTCCGGGTCGCGCCGGACGTGGCAGTGCCGGAGCGCGAGACGTTCGCCGACCCGGTGGTACTGCAAGGAGCCACGACGGACGGCAGCCGACTGCGGATCGCCGTCGCGAACGACGCGCAGTTCGTCGGCCGCGACCCCGACAGCGACCTGGTCGCTGCCGCCCGTCGCACGCTGCGCGAGGTAGTGGCGGCCGACCCGGACGTCCTGATCATCAATGGCGACTTCGTCGACGAGGCGAGTACCGTGGACTTCGCGCTGGCCCGGCAGATTCTGGACGAAGAACTGGGAGGCGTGGACTTCCCCTGGTATTACGTCCCGGGCAACCACGAGGTGCAAGGCGGTCCGCTGCAGAACTTCATCGACGAGTTCGGCGAGACGCAGCACACCTTCGACGTCCAGGGCACCCGGATCATCACGCTGAACTCCGCCTTCGGGACGTTCCGTGCCGGTGGCGACCTGTTCGACCAGATCCTCGAACTGCGCCGGGCACTGAATGATGCTGCTGAAGCGTCCGATGTCAGCGGCGTCCTGGTCTTCGCCCACCACCCGCCGAACGATCCCCTGCCGGCGAAGAACAGTCAGCTGGTCGACCGGCGCGAGGCGGCCATGGTCGAGCAGTGGCTGAGCCGGTTCATCGCGGAGTCGGGCAAGTCCGCTGCGTACATCGGTGGTCACGTCGGTGCCTTCCATGCCGAGTCAAACGACGGAGTGCCGTACGTGATCAGCGGAAACATGGGCAAGGATCCGGCCACGACTCCTGACAACGGCGGGTTCACCGGCTGGACGATGCTGGGCGTCGACCCGGCCGCAGGCACCGACGTCCGCCGTCCCGGCCGTCCGTCCGAGCCGCCGGCGTGGTTGCGAGCCGAGATCAAGCCGCGGGTCGACGTGATCTCGCTGTCGGCGCCGGACGCGCTGACCGTGGGCGAGACCGCTGAGGTAGCCGCATCGGTCGAGCAGGACGACGGCCGAGTGGTACCGGTCGCCTGGCCGGTGTCGGCTGTGTGGGGAGGCGAGGGAGTGCACGTTGGAGCAGCGTCCGGCGCTCCGCGCGATGCCGTCGTCGCCGTCGATCCGGGCGCCGGGACGGTTTCGGCGCTGCGGGCCGGCAACGCCACGATCAGCGTGACAGTCAACGGCGAGACTGCCTCCGCCGAGGTGGTGGTGGCGCCTTAGCGCTGCGCGGCGCGCGGGCAGAGCAGTAGCCCGCGCGCCGGGCAGGGGAACGCGTCGCGGTCGGCGCCTGCCAGGAAACGCCTCCCACCCCGGCTGGCGCGGCCGCGACGGGTCGTACACAGTGTGAGCAGAAGCCAGCCGCCGCGCCGCTCTCACGAGCATCGGAGATCACGTCCACCCTTGCCGGGGTAAAGCCTGCGGAACTCATGCCGGGAGGGGAGCCGACAGGGCGGCCACCGCCCCCGTGCTGCCGGCACCGAGCTGGCGGACTAGGCTCTGGACGGGCGGCCGGCCCTGCGACAGCTGAGGCCGCACGCGCCCTTCGACCCGGCGTCAAGCGGAAGAACAGGACGCAGACCGTGGACTTGATGGAGTACCAGGCGAAGGAACTCTTCGCCGCTCACGGCGTGCCGGTACTGGCCGGCAAGATCGCCGAAACCGCCGAGCAAGCCCGAGCCGTCGCCGACGAGCTCGGTACTCAGGTTGTCGTGAAGGCGCAGGTGAAGACCGGGGGCCGGGGCAAGGCCGGCGGGGTCAAGCTGGCCAGCACGCCCGAGGAAGCCGCCGAAAAGGCCGGCGCCATCCTCGGCATGGACATCAAGGGCCACACGGTCCACACCGTGCTGGTGACCGAGGCCAGTGAGATCGAGCAGGAGTACTACGTCTCGTACCTCCTCGACCGGGCCAACCGGACGTACCTGGCCATGGCCAGCGCCGAAGGCGGGGTGGACATCGAGCAACTGGCCGTCGAGCGCCCGGAGGCGCTTGCCAAGGTGCCAGTGGACGCGCTCGACGGCGTGAACGCCGCGAAGGCGGCCGAGATCGCTGACGCCGCCGGTTTCGGGCCCGACGTCCGCGATCAAGTGGTCGACGTGCTGGTCAACCTCTGGGACGTGTTCACCGGCGAGGACGCCACGCTCGTCGAGGTGAACCCGCTGGTAAAGACCCCGGGCGGGCAAGTCCTCGCGCTCGACGGAAAGGTGACGCTGGACGACAACGCAGCGTTCCGCCGGCCGCATCACGCGCAGTTCGAGGACACGGCATCGGCTGATCCGCTCGAGGCGCGCGCCAAGGAGAAGAACCTCAACTACGTCAAGCTGGACGGCGAGGTCGGCATCATCGGCAACGGTGCGGGTCTGGTCATGTCCACTCTCGACGTCGTGGCATACGCCGGCGAGGAGTTCGCCGTCGACGGACACCACGTCAAGCCCGCCAACTTCCTCGACATCGGCGGCGGCGCGTCCGCCGAGGTGATGGCCAACGGCCTCGAGATCATCCTGTCCGACCCGGACGTACGGTGCGTGTTCGTCAACGTCTTCGGCGGCATCACCGCCTGCGACGAGGTGGCCAACGGCATCGTGCAGGCGTTCGCGCTGCTGGAGAGCCGGGGCGACGAGATCACACACCCACTCGTCGTCCGGCTGGACGGCAACAACGCCGAGGAGGGGCGGCGCATCCTCACGGAGGCGAACCTGCCCAAGCTGGAACAGGTCGACACGATGGACGGCGCTGCGCGACGCGCGGCCGAGCTCGCCGCGACGAAGTGAGGGCGAACCAACAATGGCTATCTTCCTGACCGAGAACTCCAAGATCATCGTCCAGGGCATGACCGGAGCCGAGGGCACCAAGCACACCGCCCGGATGCTGCGGGCCGGCACGAACATCGTCGGCGGCGTGAACCCGCGCAAGGCAGGGGAGACGGTCGAATTTGACGGGACGTCCGTCCCGGTCTTCGGCACCGTCAAGGACGCCATGGAGACCACCGGCGCCGACGTGTCGGTGGTGTTCGTCCCGCCGAAGTTCACCAAGGATGCGGTCGTCGAGGCCGTGGACGCCGGGATGCCGCTGGTCGTGGTGATCACCGAGGGAATCCCGGTGCAAGACACGGCGGCGTTCTACCAGTACGCGGCGCACGCCGGGACGACGCGGGTGATCGGCCCGAACTGTCCCGGCCTGATCAGCCCGGGCAAGTCGAACGCCGGAATCATCCCGGCGGACATCACCAAGCCGGGCCGGATCGGGCTGGTCAGCAAGTCGGGAACGCTGACGTACCAGATGATGTACGAGCTCGGCGATGTCGGCTTCTCGACGTGCGTCGGCATCGGAGGCGACCCGGTCATCGGCACGACTCACATCGACTGCCTCGAGGCGTTCGAGGCCGACCCGGAGACCGATGCCATCGTGATGATCGGCGAGATCGGTGGCGACGCCGAGGAGCGGGCCGCCGAGTACATCAAGGCGAACGTGACCAAGCCGGTGGTCGGTTACGTCGCCGGCTTCACCGCGCCCGAGGGCAAGACGATGGGTCATGCCGGCGCGATCGTCTCCGGCTCGTCCGGGACGGCGGCCGCGAAGGCGGAGGCCCTGGAATCCGCCGGCGTGCGGGTCGGCAAGACACCTTCGGAGACTGCGCGCATCGTGCGTGACATCATGCAGTCGCGCTAGTTCGATCACGTTCAGCAGGCGTATCCCTGCCGTACCACCCGCGCGCGGGTGGTACGGCACTGACACGCCTGCTGGGCCCGCCCACCACCCGTAGCCATGCCATAGATGCACGCGTTCACTACGCGTACCGCTCCCTGGCTTGAGTCAACAGATCGGCCAACCGGTCTGCTGCTGACCACTCCATGGGAACCGATGCAATCGGGGTGTCGAACCAGCCTGTAACCGCGAGAACCGGGAACGGCTCGCGATCGGGCGACTCGATCACGACCGAAACGATGTCGGTCTTGGTCAGCACTTCGCCGATGTGATGGCGGTGCCGCTCCGGGTGGATGCCACCCTCTGTGCCGACTTAGCTCGCATGCTTGACGCTCACCAGACCTACGTGTCGAAGATCGAGTTGGGTGAGCCCCGCCTGGACGTGATCGAAGCGGCAGCACTGGCGCGAGTCCTCGAAGTTTCTGCCGACGAGTTGCTGCGACGAGCGGGGATCGACTGAACGGCGATCAGGTGACCAAGCGGCGATCAGGTGACCACCCGGCGGGCGGTGTACTCGGGCCGCGAGAACTCACCGTTGGCTAGCACGGTGGCGGCCGCGTCAACTGCGTCCCAGACGTCTACGAACCGGACGTACATCGGCGCGAAGCCGAAGCGGGCCAGGTCGGGCGTCCGGAAGTCGCCCACAACGCCGCGCTCGATCAGCGCTTGCACAAGTCCGTAGGCCTCAGCGTGGCGCAGACACACCTGCGACCCACGCCGCTCAGGTTTGCGTGGGGCCTCGGCGGTCACCCCGTATGGCGCGAGGCGCTCGTCCGCCAGTGCTATGAAGTAGTCGGTGAGGGCCACCGACTTGTCGCGCAGGTCAGCCATCGAGACGCCATCGAACGCATCGAGAGCGGCGTCCAGCGCACTCATCGACAGCACGTCCGGCGTACCGGTCTGGACTCGCCCGATGCCGGGAGCGGGACGGTAGCTCGGTTCGAACGCGAACGGCGCCGCGTGACCCAGCCAGCCGGACAGCGGCTGATCGAGCGACTCGTGCCAGCGCGGGTGGACGTACGCGAATGCCGGCGCTCCGGGCCCGCCGTTGAGGTACTTGTA
>JASLBX010000462.1 GCA_030146385.1 Jiangellaceae bacterium
CGCCATCGCCGAGCGGGCGTTGGCGGACGTCCCGTCCCTGCCGTCGCTCAGCGAGGTCGAGCGTGAGATGGAGCACGGGCGCCAGACCTGGAAGGTTGAGTTCGGTGACGACCTGGAGGTCTACGTCGACGCCGTGACCGGGAAGGTCGTCAAGGTCGACCGGGACGACGACGATGACCGGGACGACGATGACGACGACTGGGACGACGACCGGTACGACGACGACTGGGATGACGACCGCGACGACGACTGACTTGGCTTGAACCCGCATTGATCACGGGCGTTTCGTGGTTCCACCGCCCGTTCACCACGAAACGCCCGTGATCATCGCTGTGTGGGTGCTGGTTGCTCGGAGGCACACAATACCCCAGGGGGTGTATGCTGAATCGGCGCTCAGGAGGTGCGATGAAGGTTGACGACGCCGCGGCGGCAGACATCATCAGAAGGCTGCGCCGTGCGGAGGGTCAGATCCGCGGCGCCATCGGCATGATCGAAGCCGGCCGCGACTGCACCGAGATCGTCACTCAGCTGGCCGCCGTGGCCCGAGCCGTCGATCGTGCAGGCTTCCGCGTCATCTCCAACGGCCTCGAGCAATGCATGACGTCCGACGCCGACGACGGCACCAAGCGGGCCGACCTCGAACAAATGGAGAAGCTCTTCCTGTCCCTCGCCTAGGGCCGTAGCAGGGTTCGTCGGCGAGCAGCTTGGCCAACGCGTCCCGGCCTCGGGCGAGGCGGGCCTTCACGGTACCGGTCGGCACACCCGTCCCCCTGGCGACTTCTCCGACTGACATTCCGACGAGGTGATACAGCACGATCGCGCGGCGCTGGTCAGACGAGATCTTGCGGAGCGCCGCGACCAGCGCCACGTGGTCGGGAGAAGGTGGCTGAACGTGTTCCGGACGGCTACTGCGGATGAGAGCGCGTGCCCCAAGGCGCGACCTGTGCCACCGGCCTGCGGCGATGCGCCACGCGACGGTGCGCAGCCACGCTGCGGGGTCGGCGGCCTCCTGAACCTTCCGCCAGTGCTGCCAGGCCCGCGCGTAGGCCTCCTGCACACACTCTCTGGCGTCGTCGAGGTTGCCGGTCATGGCGTACATCTGATGCAGCAACCGGCGGTTCGTCGCGTGGTAGAACGCGTCAAACTCGTCGCGGTCCGTCATATCGCGGCTGAATCGGCATGCGGCCCCCCTGCGGAGTTGCGCCACACGCTAACCGCTCCAATCGGACCAACTCCAGAGCCAATTCCGACGGATCAGGCTGGTCCAATCGAGTAGCCTTGCGGCGTGGACGTCCACATCAGCCTGGTCGATCGGCGCGACATCACCGGCGAGATCTATCGCCAACTGCGCGCGGCGATCCTGGACGGCACGCTCCGTCCCGGGGACCGGCTGCCACCCACCCGCGAGGTGGCCAAGCGGCTGAGCGTTTCGCGTACGACGGTCATGGTCGGGTACGAGCGGCTGGCGGGTGAGGGCTACCTGACGACGAGGGTAGGTGCGGGTACCTACGTCGCCGAGACGGTGTCGCCCACGGCCGCCCGGTCGCCGCGATCCGACGCTCCGCTGCGCCCACGCCCGTTCTGGGACACCGCACGCCTACCGCGCGACCTGACCCGTCCGGTCGAGTTCGACTTCCGTCCCGGTACTCCCGATGCGTCGATGCTCCCGTACGCGCAGTGGCGCCGCCTCCTGGCCAGTGAGTTGCGTCCGGAGGCGGTCGGAAACGGCGCGTACGCGGATCCGCGCGGTGACCCCGGACTGCGCGCCGCCATCGCCCGGCATGTGGGAATCACCCGCGGCGTCGACGCCGCTCCCGACGACGTACTGATCATCAACAGCACGCAGCAGGCGATCGATCTCGTGGCGCGCGTTCTGCTCGAGCCCGGCGATGCCGTGGCCGTCGAGGATCCGGGCTTCAACCCACAGCGCCGGGTGCTCGCGTCGCTGGGCATGCGGGTGGCCGGCGTCCCGGTCGATCGCGAGGGCATGGTCGTCGACGCGATCCCGCCGGACACCAGGCTGGTCGTCGTCTCACCGTCCCATCAGTTCCCACTGGGGATTGCGATGTCGCTGCCGCGGCGGGTGGCGCTGCTGGAGTGGGCCGAGCGCAGTGGTGTGGCCATCATCGAGGACGACTACGACAGCGAGTTCCGGTTCGGCGGCCGGCCACTGGATTCGCTCCAGTCGCTCGACCCTGCCGGCCATGTGATCTACGTGAGTTCGTTCTCCAAGACGATTCTGCCCACGCTGCGGCTGGCCTTTCTGGTCATGCCACCGTCACTGAACGTCGCGCTGCGGAAGGCCAAGTTCCTGTCCGACTGGCACACCTGGCTGCCCGGCCAGCGGGCCCTGGCCAGGTTCATCGACCAGGGCCTTTACGGGCGTCATGTACGCCAGATGCGAGCCGTCTACCAGGAGCGCCACGAGCACATCACCGACGTCCTGGCCCGTGAGTTCGCCGGGCACCTCGATGTCGTCCCCTCGCAAGCGGGACTGCACTTGAGCGCTGTGGCGCGGTCCCTGAGCGCCGCTGACATCGATCAGGCGGTGCAGCAGGCCGCGGACGACGGCGTGGAGGTCCTCGACCTCGCGCGGTTTGCCGCCGGGCCGCACGTCCAGGCGGGAGTCCTGGTCGGGTACGGGGCGATCAGGCTGGAGCGGATCGACGAGGGGCTGCGCCGGCTCCGTCGGCATTTCCCGGAATGAGCGAGATGAGCCCGGCCGGGGGTTCGCCGGGCTCATTACGTATGAGCCGCGACTGCTCAATCTGGTTGCCGAGCTCAGCTGTCGCACATCGCGTGCAGCTTGGTGACTGTCGCCCAGTTGCGGGCGGTGCCGGCCAACTCCGGCCGCGTCGACTGGACGATCAGCTTGGCGAGTTTGCTGCGCCCGAAGCCGTCCGGGGTGTGGAGATAGATGGTTTGGCCGATCAGCTGTGCCGAGTCGCGGCTGCCTTCCACCCTCCGCAGCGCATCGGCCAGCGCTTCGGACGCCGCGGAACCGGGCGCAGCGGCGAGGACGACAGCGTGGACGGCTCTGGGGTTGGGCTCTTCCGGGTAGGGGTTCTCGCGGATGACCTCAGCCAGTTGGTCGCGGGTCAGGACCACCACGGACGCGGACACCGCTAGCGAGTTCGCGATCGCGCGCTCGAGATCTGCGGCCAGCTTCGGTGAGTCGGTGGCGGCGGTGAACACCACGTTGCCGCTCTGGATGTATGTCGCGACGTCGGTGTGGCCGAGGCCCGAGATCACTTCCCGCAGGTCGGCCATGGCGACCTTGTTGCGGCCGCCGACGTTGATGCCTCGGAGCAGCGCG
>JASLBX010000487.1 GCA_030146385.1 Jiangellaceae bacterium
TGGCCGCCGAGTACGACGAGCAGGGCAACTACAAGTACCCCGAGGGCTTCGACCCAGAGGCCAACGAGTGGCTGCCCGGTTACGAGAAGCAGCGCGAGGAGTGGGAGCGGCAGTACGCCGAGGCCCACGCCCGCTGGGAGACTCACAAGAGCCAGATCGAGGCAGCCCAGGAGATCGACCCCGAGGCCGCCGAGGCCGCCCCGAGCAGCGGGCCGGCTCCGGAGCAGGAGCAGGCCGGCACCCTCGCCTCCGACGAGGCGCTGCAGGCTCTCCGCGAGAAGCTCACCGGAAACTGATCTCTGTCACCTCCCGGTGATCATTGTTGTTACCGGGTCGCCTAGCGGCCCGCAGCGACGATGATCATCGGGAGGTTTCGCGCGTACCGGTCGTTCGACGTACCGTATGCCCCGTGAGACGTCGCCTCCTGGCCGCCTTGGCGGCAGTCGCTTTCCTCGCGGCCGCCTGCAGCGAGGACGATCCGGGCGAGGCGACACACCCGCTGCTCGAAGACCCCACGTCCACCGAGACGCAGGACCCCACGGCCACTCCGGTCGAGGCGGAGCCGACCGAGCAGGGTTTCCCTGAGGAGTGCGGCCAGCTGATCCCGTTCGTCCGGGTCGCAGAGATCGTGTCCGTTCCGATGTCGGGCATGAGCCGGGTCTACCAGGACGACTTTCCGGCCGATTCAGGCCGACTGGAGCGGCTGACGTGCAACTACGGCACCGAGCTGCCCGACAATGACGACGGCGAGGACGGCGACGATGCCGAGGACGGTGACGCCGAGCCGTACGTCACCATTGCCGTCAGCTCGTACACCGATCCCGGGGCCGCGACGGTGCGGGTCGAGTCGACGGTCGACTCGGCGCGCATCGGTGGCCAGCACGTCGAGTCGATGGAGATATCTGGCCGCAGCGGATTCTTCCTCCGCAACGGCGAGACCGTCTCGTACGTGCTGGCCGACGGCGAGTTGACCTATGTCGTGACCCTTCGCCGCGACGTCGTCGAGGAGCCGGCAGAGCAAGTCGTGTTGGTCACAATGGTTGAACAACTGCTCTCGACGCCGGATGACACTTAGCTGAGCCGTTCGCGAGGGCGTAATGTCTCGCCCGTGCGTCGCATTTTGCAGGACTCAAGTCTGCTCGTCGTACTCGTTACCGCCACTCTCGCCGAGCTCATGCGGGTGTCGTTCCCGCTGCTCTACGACTTCGCCGGCGGCATTGGCTTCACGACGGCAGCGGCCGTCATCCCGGCGCTGTTCGCGACCGCGCTGCTGGCGGCGCCGCTCGGCGCACTCGTCAGCCCGCGGATGCTGCTGCTGATCAGCGCCACTGGACTGGCCGTGGCGCGGCTGACCATGCAGGTGCAGCACACACCGTCGCTGGCCGTCACCTTCGCGGGACTGATGTTCGGTCTGGTCGCGATCTCCACGGCCATGCGGGTCTCGGTAGCTCGGGTCGGCCCGTTGACGACTGCTTCGTCGGTGTTCCTGGGGCTCGTGCTGGACACGGCGATCCGGCTCGCGTTCGTGACCTGGGACGCCGCATGGCGGGACGATCCGGTGGCGTGGGCCGTCGGGATCGCGCTGCCGGTCGCGCTCCTCGCCGTGATGGCCGTCGTCCTGATGGATGAGAAGGACGCGCGATGGGGCGTGGACTCATGGTGGTTCGCCATCCTGCCCGGACCGGTTCTGGCGTTGCAGACGCTCTTCCTGTCCAATCCCGGGTTCGTGGCCTCGTCCGGCGGGCTGGGTCTGGCCATGTCGGGCGCGGTGATCCTGCTCGGGCTCGGGCTCGCGGCGGCGACGCCGGCGTTGCGGGCACCAGGTGCATGGGCTGCGTGGGCGGCCATTGTGCTGGCGGCTGGCCTGTTGACCGGCCCGACTGGGCTCACCGGGTGGCCCGTACCTTTGGGGGTGCTGGTCGGCCAGGTGGCGATGGGTGCCGTGGTGGCGACGGCGGCAGTCCGGGCGGACGCGCCAGGAGACGTTCGGCAGGCCTGGCGCACCGGCCTGGGGGCGGGTCTGAGCTCGCTGGTTCTGGTCGGTACGTTGCTGCCGTACCAGATCTCGTACGAGATCCCGCTGGGTGTGACGCAGTTCGTCTTCCCCGTCGTCGGCGCGATCATCGTCGTACTGCTGGCGCGGACGGCGCCGGTACGGGCGTCCGTTCCGTCGACGCGGGTCTCGCCGATGCGCTGGGTGGCCGCGCTCGGCCCGATACCCGCGCTCCTGGTCCCGTCCTGGCTCGCCATTAGCTGGCCGGACGTCGAGCCGGCGGCCGAGGACGGCGATCGGGTCAGGGTGGCGACGTACAACATCCACGCCGGAGTCGACTGGTTTGGGCGGCTTGACCCGGAGGCGATCGCGCGGGTGCTGGAGAACGGCGAAGCCGATGTGATCATGTTGCAGGAGGTGGCTCGCGGCTGGCCACTGGCCGGCGGGCTCGACACGGCGGCTTACCTGGCTCGCCGCCTGGGGTCGGACTTCTCGTACGGCACCGCGGCGGACCATCAGATCGGCAACGCCGTGCTGGCCAACCGTCCGATCCTGGAGAGCTGGTCGGCCACGATGGACCGTGGTGACGGCACCATGCAGCGCGGCTACGTCGGCGTAAGCGTGGCCGTAGGCGGGTCGACGCTCGACGTCTGGAGCGTCCACCTACAGCACCAGGACCACACGACCGCGACCCGGGTGGCGCAGGCCCGGCAATTGCTGGAGGAGTGGGACAGGCGGGAGAGCACGGTGATCGGTGGTGATCTGAACTCGCGCCCTGACTCCGAGGACATCGCCCCCTGGTTTGACGGCACTGGCCTGGTTTCGGCGCAGGACGTGGCCGGTGACCCCACGTGGAACACCTCGCCGGCGGTCAACGCCGATCATCGGATCGACTGGATCCTCGGCACTCCCGATCTCGCGTTCAGCGACGTGGCCGTCCCCGTCACGCTGGCGAGTGACCACCTGCCGGTGTTCGCGACGGTGCGGGTGAACTGAAGATGCTCCGGGTCGGGCTCACCGGCGGGATCGGTTCGGGCAAGTCGACCGTCGCTGCCCGCCTCGACGAGCTCGGGGCGCTGATCATTGATGCCGACCGGATCGCGCGCGAGGTCGTCGAACCGGGCACGCCGGGGCTGGGGGCCGTGGTCGAGGAGTTCGGGCCGGAAGTTCTCGCGCCCGACGGGTCGCTCGACCGGCCTGCACTCGGACAGATTGCCTTCGGGGACCACGAGCGCCGCGCCGCACTGAATGCCATCGTCCACCCGCTGGTGTACGTGAGGCGCAAGGAGCTGGTCGCGGCCGCTCCGGACAACGCGATCGTCGTCGAGGACATACCACTGCTGGTCGAGAACTCGCTGGGCGCCGGGTTCGCCCTGGTGATCGTCGTCCAGGCGCCGGCGGTCGAGCGGGTGCGGCGGATCGTGGCTTCGCGCGCCATTACCGAGGACGAGGTGTGGGCACGCGTGCGGGCTCAGGCGGACGACGAGGAGCGGCGCGCAGCGGCGGACGTCTGGCTGGACAACTCGGAGCACCCGGACGTGACCCTGGCGGAGGTCGACGCCCTGTGGGCCGAGCGTCTCGTCCCCTTCGAGGCGAACCTTCGCGCGGGCCAGCGGGCAGAACGATCCCAGCAAGCCGTACTCGTCGAGCCCGATCCGACCTGGCCGGTGCAGGCTACTCGGCTGATCGAGCGGATCCGGCGCGCTGCCGGCGAACGCGTGCTCCGGGTGGACCACATCGGCTCGACGGCCGTACCGAGCTTGGCCGCCAAGGACGTCCTGGATATCCAGGTGCTGACGGACGACCTGGCCACCGCGGTTGAAGTCGCCGGCTCCCTGGGCGACGCAGGCCTGGTACGGATGTCGGACCGGTGGTGGGACGTGGGCCGCGACGGCGCTGAGCACGACAAGGCCATGGCCTGCAACGCCGACCCGGGACGGGCGGCGAACGTCCACGTCCGTCCCGTGAACTCGCCGACCTGGCGCGACGCGCTCCTGCTGCGGGACTGGCTACGGTCCACGCCCGTGGGCGTGGGGGAATACGCGGCGCTCAAGCGGGAGCTCGCCGCGCTGCCGCACGAGACGATCGACGAGTACGCCGAGAGCAAGACACCGTGGGTGAACGACGCGCTGGCCCGCGCGGACGAATGGGCCGCCCAGACTAACTGGGCACCCTGACCAGATCCGGCTGGCGGGTCCGGTACCAGCCGTACGCCGCCAGCGCCACGATCGCGGCGGCAGCAAGGACGGCCACCGGCATCGGCGGCTGGGTGAGGAGTACCACTGCGAGTGCCGCCATGGCCACCTGTCCCGCGCGCTGCGTGACGGCGGTGTCGCCGTACCGGCCGTGCAGGCTCGCGGTCACGCCGATCGTGACGACCAGGACGGCCAGCGCCGGCACCACTTGCGGAAGCCCAGGCTCCAGGACCAGCTCCGGCCACGTGAAGACGGCGACCATCAGCACGAACAGCGGGATGCACATCTCGAGGGCGCGGAACATCGTTCGCATGAACGAGGCATCGGCGATGCGTGAGGTGACCGCAGCGGTCAGCGACGTGGGCGGCGACAGCTCTCCGAAGACCGCGATCAGGAACGCGAAGAAGTGCACGACCCACGGGTCTATCTCGGCCGCGATCATGAATGGCGCGATCACCACGGCCACCACGATGTAGGTCGGTGCCGGCGGCAGTCCCATGCCGACGACGTAGCCGAACGCGAACGCCACCAGTGCCATGACGGCGGTGTTGACGTCCGCCTGTTCGAGCATGAAGTAGCCCACCTTGGTGGGCACGCCGGTGATGGTGAAGCTGGCCGTGACCAGCCCGAGGATCGCGAGCAGGATGGTGAGCTCCGACGTCATGCGGGCGAACGTCTCGACGAAGCCCACGTAGGGCCTGGCGAGCGTGGCCGGGCGGCGTCCGGCGGGCGAACGCAGCGTCCGGGCCAGGAAGAAGATGCTGAGGCCGATGGCCAGCACGACGAACACCCGCTGGGCCGAGACGATCGGCGGAAGTCGCAGCACACCCATCAGGTAGATGAGCCCGGCAATGGCGACCGCGTAGCCGGCGAGGTTGAAGCGGTCTTCTGGCGACAGCCGCCCAGGGTCCGGAGGCGCGGTCATTTCCGTGCGTGCACGGGAGGCGATCAGATACACCGCGAAGCTGATCCCCGCGAAGTAGATGAGCGCAGGCGCGAAGCCCCGCGCGACCACCTCGAAGTAGCTCACCCGGAGGAAGTCGGCCATCAGGAAGGCGGCGATGCCCATCAACGGTGGCATCAGTTGGCCGCCGAGAGAGGAGGCGGTTTCGACGGCCGCGGCCCGGACGCGGCTCATTCCGGACTTGATCAGCGCCGGAATCGTGACCGAGCCCGTGGTGGCCGCGTTGGCCGCCCCGCTGCCGCTGATCGCCGCCACGCCGAACGAGCCGATGACCGCCGCCTGCGGCAGCAGGTGAGGCGACCGGACGGCCAGCCGTGAGGCCACCTTCAAGATCGACTCAATGGCGCCGAATCCTCGCAGGATCGCCAGCACCAGGATGAACGAGCCGATGAGGGTCAGCGCCAACTGCGGGAGCCGCTCGAAGATGCCCGTCGTCGTCTCGAGGCTCATCGACGTGACGACCCGGCGCCAGCTCAGCCCGGAGTGCCGGAACAGCCCTGGGACATGGTCGCCGTAGACGACGTAGAGGATCAGCGCGAGGTTGAGGACGAACAGCGGCAGGTATTTCCGCCGCGAGTACTCGAGCAGCAGGACGATCAGGATTGCGCCGGTGATGAGGTCTCCTGTCGTCCACAGCCCGAGCCGGCTGAAGCGGATCTGCTCGAATTCCGCGTTCAGGTAGAGCCCCGCACCGGTGGCGAGCCCGATGAACACGGTCGCCACGATCGTGCTGCCCGCCGGTCCGAGCTTGGGGTAGAGCTGGCCGCGCCGCAGGTCGTCCAGGGTGGCGATGATGTACGCGACCGGCACCATCGCCACCGCGAGCAGCGTCGGCCCGCCGGCCCCCGTCGCGTAGTAGCGCAGCAGGTAGGCGACGAACAGGAGCGCCGCCGCGAAGAACGCGACGGTGGCGCCCCTGTGCAACCACGCCGGCTGCGTGGTCTCGTCGTCGCCCTGCGCGCGTTCGGGTTCGCTCACTGACTGGCGATGCGGTCGTCCCACGCCGCGTCCCACACGCCCTGCTCGTCCATCCAGCGGGCGAGGCCGGGGTGGACCTCGATGTCCTCGATGGATGCCTCGACGCCGCGCCGCTGGAACTCGGCCATGTCGGCGGCGAGCACCTCATAGGACGGGTCCGCGGCGGCGAGCTCGTCGAGGTTCCCCTCGATCGCCGTCAGCATCTGGTAGAGGGCGTCTTCGGGCACCTCCAGCCCGACGTGGAAACCGTAGAAGAACGGCACGAACATCGCGGTGTCGACGCCCATGTCGGTCTCAAAGGAGCCGGGGTCGACCTCGACGACCTCGAATCCTGCGGACTCCAGTTCCGCGACCTCTTCCTCGCTCGGGTTGAGGATGTGCATGTCCGTCTGCAGCTCCGCCTCGGACAGCCACGGCGGCGGGTTGGTCTCGGCCGTCGTGTAGGCGATCAGCGCAGAGATGTCGCCCGTGTCGAGGGAGGTGCCGGCGACTCCAGTATCGACCTCGGTGTACTCGTGGGTTACGCCGACCGTCTCCATGGCCCGCTCCAGATTCGCGCGGACGTCCCACGGTGCCGGGCCGGTGAAAACGGGCTCACCGGACAGATCTGCCCAGGATGTGAACGACTCCGCGTCCCTCTCGTGCACCGCCAGGCCGGTCTCGAGCGGGTACGCCCAGAAGCTCTGGACGGGCATCCGTTCGGCCTGCTCATCGAAGCCCTCGAATCGGTCGATCCCCTGGGCCATCTCGTAGAACGCGATGTCGGCTCCGTAGTAGCCGTCGAATTCGCCGGTGGCGTAGCCGATCACGCTCTGCACCGCGCCGGCGGTCGGCAGGACGTCGATGGCGTAGCCTTCCCATTCGCGGTTGAGCAGTGCAGCCAGGTTTACCAGCGCCGTATAGCCGGCGGACCCTACGTCCGATGTCGCCCAGGAGATCTGCTCGGAACCCGGCTCGGGCTCGCCTCCCTCGATCGCCGGGGTCTCGCCCTCTTCCTCCTCGCCCAGGTCGAAGTCCTCCGGCACGTCTTCCTCGCCGCATGCGACAAGCGTCAGGCTCACCGCGGCAGGCAGCACCAGCCACCGGAGTAGGCGACGACGTCTTGCGCTCACCAACATCTCTTGTCACCCCTTGTCATCGCTAGCAACACGCCTTCTGAATAGATCATGTGCAGCGAGGGGTTTTGTCAAACCACTGCTGGCTCTGCTGGCCGGGAAAGCGCTGACCTCGCGAGATCAGTTCGGCTGCCGCCGCGAGATTACGTGCTCCGGAGCGGGGACGCCGGCCGGCAGCAGCGGGCAGGGCTCCGGCTCATCCCAGACCTGGCGCAGGGGCAGGACGCCCGCCCAGGCGGTGTTCGCTTCAACGTCTTCGTCGTCGTCGCTAGGTGGACCGGAACGCATCTTGACCGATGCCTCGTGCAGGGGCAGAGCGATGACGGTGGTGGCGGCGAGCTCCTTGCGGGTCGGGCGCCGTGTGGCGTCCCAGGAGCCCGGCGCGAGGTGCTCAGTGAGCGCTCGCAGGCCGGTGAGCTGGTCCTGCGGTTCCGTCAGCACGCGCGCGGTGCCGTGGATGACCGCGCTGGCGTAGTTCATCGAGTGGTGGAAGACCGAACGCGCATACACGACCCCGTCCACGCGCGTCACGGCAACGCTGACCGGAGCCCCGGAGACAGCGGCCCGCAGGCTCGCTGCGCCCGTCGATCCGTGGAGGTAGAGCGTGTTGCCGTCCCTGCCGTAGCCGGTCGGCAGGACGACCGGTGCCCCGTCGAGCACGACGCCGAGGTGGCAGATCAGGCACGAGTCGAGCAGGGCATACAACTCGGCACGGTCGGACCGGGCCCGCTTACGGCCGCGGTTGACCGTGCTGCGCGGAGTCGGAGAGAGCGCAGTAATGGACATGGTGCCGAGCATGCATCAGGACAATGGCATCCTGGAACGGCCAATCACAGCCAGAAATGAAAGGCCACTTACGGGTGGACGAATTGCCGATCATCCTCGACCGAAGCGCCGCTCGGCCGATGGCCGACCAGATCGCCCGCCAGCTTCGGGACGCCGCCACCCAGGGGCTGCTGCGGGTCGGCGCGCGGCTGCCGTCAACCCGGGAGCTCGCCCGCACGCTGGGCGTCAGCCGAACGGTAACCGCCGCGGCGTACGACCAGCTGTACGCCGAGGGCTGGATCAGCGGTCGGCAAGGCTCAGGGACGTTCGTCGCCGCGGTACCGCCGGGCGCGCCGATGAGCATGGTGCGACGCGAACCGTTGCCGGGCGACGCCGACCCGCAATTCGATCTGCGGCCCGGCTCGCCGTGGGCTGCGGGTATTCGGCCGGACGCGTGGCGGCGGGCGTGGCGGGCGGCTGCCGATGCCGGGCCCGATCCGCGTCACGCTCCAGCGGGGACGGCGCAGTTCCGGTCCGTCGTCGCCGAGCACCTGGTCAGGAGCAGGGGACTCAGCGTCGACGCCGCGTCCGTGCTGGCGACAGGCGGCACAACAGCGGCGCTCGCCGAGCTGGCCACCGCGCTGTTCCGTCCCGGTGACGCCGTCGCGGTCGAGGAGCCCGGCTATCCACGGGCGGTGGAGACGTTGCGTGCCAGCGGCATCGAGGTGAAGCCGGCTCCGGTCGACCGGAATGGATTGATCGTCGAGCGAATCCCAACCGGCGTCCGGGCGGTGTACAGCACTCCGGCGCATCAGTTCCCGCTCGGCGGACGGCTGCCGGCGTCCCTGCGCGTCGACCTGGTCGCGTGGGCGCGGCAGCACCGAGCGTGGGCGATCGAGGACGACTACGACGGTGAACTCCGGTATGACGTGAGCCCCTTGCCGCC
>JASLBX010000493.1 GCA_030146385.1 Jiangellaceae bacterium
CGCACAGCGGCGTCACGCATGTGAACGTTAACCAGCGGTTCGACGGACTGGAGGTGTTCGGCGCGTACGTGACGGTGAATGTCACGGACGACGGCGAGGTGTTGTTTGTCGGTGACAGCCTGGTCGACGGGCTGAGTGTGGCCGGGCCGGCCGAGGCGGACCTGGACGCGCTCGAAGCGGTCGGGGCCGCCGTCGACGATCTGGATCTGGACGAGCCGCGCAACGTGCGGGTCATCCGAAGCAGTCGCGGCACAGCTCAGGAGACGGTGCTGTCCGGGGGCAATATCTCGGATGCGGAAATCCCGGCTCGCCTCGGCTGGCAGGCGACGGATGAGGGGCTGCGGCTCGCCTGGCAGTTGGTCATTGACGACTCTTCGGACGTGCATCTGTGGAACGCAACCGTCGACGCGGCTACCGGCGAGTTGCTGGCCGCCGAGGACTGGACTTCTGAGGACAGCCCGGCCGGCCTGGCGAGTGCACTTGCGAGGCCACAGCCCGCCGGCCCGGCCACATCCAGGGCCGCTGCGGTGTCCTCGCCCGACCCGGTGGACGACGGTTCGAGCTACCGGGTGTTCGCGCTGCCGAAGGAGAGCCCGAACGATGGTCCGCGCACCCTGGTCACGACTCCTGCCGATTCGACCGCGTCGCCGTTCGGGTGGCACGACACCGACGGCGCCGAAGGCCCGGAGTTCACGATCACCCAGGGAAACAACGCCCACGCCTACCTGGACCAGGACAACAACAACTCGTCGGACTTCGGCGACACCGACGGCGGACCGGACTTGAGCTTCGATTTCCCCGCCGATCTGAACGAGCACGCGCAGAACTACCGCGACGCGGCCGTCACCAACCTCTACTACTGGAACAACGTCATCCACGACGTGATGTACCGGTACGGGTTCGACGAGGTGTCCGGGAACTTCCAGGCCAACAACTACGGGCGCGGCGGCACCGCAGGCGACTACGTGCGGGCCGAGGCCGCCGACGGCGCCGGGGTGAACAACGCCAACTTCTCCACACCGATCGAGACCGGCACCTCAGGCGGGATGCCGCGGAGGCAGATGTTCCTGTGGCCGGGCAACATTTCCGGGTTCCCGGTCACGAACCAGATCGTGGCCGACGGGGTCGGCGTGTTCGACGCGGGATGGTCCCGGTTCGGTGCCGCGCCGAGCGTGGCGGGCACGTCGGGGGAGTTCTTCGACGCCGGCACCGGCTGCGCCGAGGCCGACTACGCCGACAACCCGGGCGGCACGTGGCTCGCGATCGTCACCGGCGGCAACTCCGGTTGCCAGAACATCCAGAAGGCCCGGCAGGCCGGCGCGGCCGGCGCCGCGGCTGTCGTGATGGCCGCTGGGTCGAGCCCGGCCATTCTGACCGGCGCGCAGACTACGGCGGTGCCGGACATCGCGGTGGCGAGCATCACCGCCGCCGACGGCACCACCATCCGCGACGCGATCGCGTCCGGCCCCGTCACCGGGACGGTGCGCAAGCATCCTGACCACCCGGGCATCCGGGACGGCGATTTCGAGTCCGGCATCGTGATCCACGAGTACGCGCACGGGGTGTCCAACCGGCTCACCGGCGGGCCCAGCGTGAATTGCCTGTCCGGTAACGAGCAGGCCGGCGAGGGGTGGAGCGACTTCCTGGCGATCGCGATGCTGCTCGACCCCGCGCTCGACGACCCCGACACACCGCGCGGGATGGGCCCGTACGCGCTGTTCCAGGACTCCCGCCAAGGCGCCGGCATCCGCCCGGCGCCCTACACCCGGGACATGTCGATCCAGCCGTTCACCTACGACTCGATCAAGACCAGGGGATGGCTGGACGGGACCTCGCTGGCGCTGCCGCACGGGCTCGGCCACGGCTGGGCGGCCGTGCTGTGGGACATGACCTGGGACTTGATCGATCGGCATGGGTTCAACTCCGACGTCTATGCCCCGTGGCACACCGGCGGCAACAACCGCGCTATCCAGTACGTCATCGACGGGCTGAAGATGCAGGGCTGCGGCCCCGGCCTCGTGGTGGCCCGCGACGCGATCATCGCCGCTGCCGATGACCTCTCCGACGGCGAGGACACCTGCACCGTGTGGGCGAGCTTCGCCCGCCGCGGGCTCGGCTACAGCGCCGTGCAGGGCACCACAAACCGCAACGACAACGACGAGGCGTTCGACACCCACCCGGACTGCCTGGACGGCTTTTTCGGGCGAGTGAACGACTCGCCGTCCATCAACCCCGTCCTAGCCGGATCCAACGTCTCGCTGGTGTTCACCACTGGCGGGGACGACGGGCTGGACATCCTGGTGGACAACTCGCCGTACTCCCGCCAGGTCAACTGCGCCAACCTGCGCACCGAAGACCCGGATTCAGAGTTCATCACGCCGCGCCCACTTCCGGTCCCGACCGTGACACCAGGCAACGCGCGCCTGACCTACGACCCCGATGAGAACCGCTACACCTACCCGTGGCGAACTCTCCAAGAATGGGCGGGAACCTGCCGCGAAATCGTGGTCACCCGCACCGACGGGGTCCAGCACCGAGCCTTCTTCCGGTTCGACGTGTCAGCGTCGCATCCCGTCTCGGGTCACGTGCTGGACGACGACGGGCGTCCCGTCCCCAACGTGACCGTCACGCTCGAAGGCGCACCGGTGCCACCGGCCACGACCGACGCCGACGGGTTCTACTCGTTCTCCAGCGTGCCGAGCGGCACCTACGACGCGTCGGCCACCGCGCCCGGTGAATGCTACGAGGCACAGACGCAGGAGTTGACCGTCTCCAGGCCCACGACGTTCGACTTCACGCTGCCGCGGCCGCCGGACGAGTTCGGGTACGTCTGCGGCGTCGAGAGTGCGGCATTCGAAGAGGCCGGCACCGTCCTGCCCATCACCGGCAACAATGTCGCCGGGACGATCGACCTGCCGTTCCCATTCACGTTCTATGGGTTTGCGCACACCAAGGCGCACGTCTGCACGAACGGGTACATCGAGTTCGTCGGCCCGGCCTCGACGACGTGCTCGGCCGGCAATGCGGCCATCCCGACCATCGCCCGGCCCAACGGTGCGATCTCTGGATTCTGGGACTCGCTGTTCGTCGATGATGAAGCGTCGATCCGTGCCGAGGCGAAGGGGGACGCGCCGAACCGTCGCTTTGTGATTGAGTACCGCAACGTTCACTTCTCCGGCGACACGAGCCGGCGGATCGATTTCAACATCGTCCTCCACGAGGACGGCCAGATCGTGACCCAGCACCGCAACATCGCTAACGATGCGCGAGAGCGGGGCAGCTCGGCGACCATCGGGATCGAGAACCACACCGGCACGATCGCACGGCGGTACTCATTCAACCAGCCAGTCCTCCTGCCCGAACCGTCGGTGACGTCGATCCGATACGTGCCTCCGCCGCCGGAGCCGGCATTCCCGGTGACCGGCCACGTCCGCGACTCTGCAAACCAGCCGGTGGCCAACGCAACGGTCAGGATCGACGGGACGCCGATTACGCCGGCCACGACGGACGCGGACGGCTCCTACACCTTCCCGAGCGTCCCAGAGGGGACGTACAACGCGACGGCGGTCGGCGGCGTGTGCAACGGCGCGCAGACAAAGGAACTCATCGTGTCGGGTCCCACGACACTGGACTTCGACCTGCCGCCGCTGACCGAGATCCTGCTCATCCCCGATTCGTCGAACGACCGGGTCATGGCGTTCGACCCGACGACGGGTGATCTGATCGCCCCCGACTACATCCCACATAACCCGGAGGCGGGCGTGGCCACGCCGCAGCACATCATCCCGAACCCCGACGGGGACGGCTATCTGCTGTCCGACCAGCTCGCAGACGTCATCCATGCCTACGACCTGGACGGCACGTGGCAAGGCGTGTTCGCCCCGGCTGGCGGCCGCGACACGTCGATCTTGGACAACATGCGCGGTATTGCCATGTCGCCCGAAGGAACGGTGCTGGCGACCGTGGCGGGCGGCGGCAACGCTCACGCCGTCGCTGAATTCGACGCGGACGGCGAGTTCATCGGCAACTTCATCGAGAACGAGGCCGGCGGCATGCGGGGTCCGTGGTTCATCCTGTTCCGGGACGCCGACGTCCTGGTGTCGAGCGTGACGAGCTCGGCCATCCACCGCTTCACGCATGAAGGCGAGCCGCTGGGCGACTTCCACGGCTCGATCGCCTTCCCGCAGCAGATGTACGAGCTGGACAACGGCAACATCCTGGTGTCGAACTTCAGCTCGCCGTCCGGAGTGTGGGAACTGGACGCGGACGGCAACCTGATCGACATCTACTCGGGAGTGACGTCAAATCGCGGTGTGTACGAGCTGCCGAACGGGAACATCCTGACCACCAACTCGTCCGGCGTCCACGAGATTGACCGGGCCGACGGCTTGGTCGAGACCAAGATCTCGGGGGTTAGCTCCCACCAGATCAGCCGCGTGGACCTGGATCACTGCGTGGCGCCCTGACGTCCCGTAGAGGAGTGCTTCTCGGGGACGGCCGTACCGTCCCCGCGAGGACCATTCGGGCTGCCACCGAAATGATCTCGCCAGGAAACCGCACCTCGCTGATCAAAGCGCCGTAAACCCAGGAGTGGGCCGATACGCATCACGGCAGGTCCACAAACTGTCCCAGGAAGTTGCGGGCCGACTCGGTGTCCATCCTGTACGTCTTGTCGGTCGCCTTGCACACAGCGTCACCCGTCACCGTGATCGATGCGACGATGTCAGTCTCGACTCCGTCCAGATGAATGAAGTGCGGGCCACCCGAGTCGCCAAAGCAAGTACCACCGTTGTCGCGCCCCGGTGTGCTGGTCATCGGCAGCGACAGCCACGCGGCGGTCAGCGAGTTGAACCCCTGCTCGGCGCGGTTACGGTCGACGTTGTCGAGGATGCCCTGGATGCCGGTGCGCATCGAATCACGCACCGTTCCGTACCCGACCGCCGTGAAACGGGTGTCCTTCAATGTCCCGGCCGCCTTCAAGTCATCGAGTAGCCCCGCCTCGGGCAGCCTCGCGGGCGTGATACCAGGATCATCGTCCAGCACGATCACCGCCACGTCACCTGGATCCGAGATGCCGCCCTCGCCGGTGAAGCCGAAGGCCGGGTTCGTATGCCACGTTCCGGTGAAGAACGTGCCGTTCTCGCTGATCGTCGGGTCGAACGTGACCAGCACCGTGGCGTCGAACTGCTCGACAATTGAGTCGAGCGGTGCGGTGCAATGCGAGGCAGTAAGGAAAACCTGGTCGTCGATCAGCGTTCCCGAACAGAACTGGAGAAGTCCGAGGTCGGGCACATCGAGGACGATGGACCCCACATTGGGGTGGTCATCACGGTCGGGCTCACCGAAGACGATCGCTCCGGCCGGCATCGCGACCGCCGGCACGAGCGCAACTGCCACGGCGAGAGACAGAATGTGCTTCTGAACGCGCATGAGGCTTCCCTTCACCAGCCCGGAGCAACACTTGGAATCTACTGCCGGGTATTGCACCCGCCAAGACATCGCGGGTTGGCGTCGCAAATGATCTCGGTAGCGAAACCGCCTCTCGCTGATCAAAGCGCCGTCAACGACCGCTGAAATCCATAATCAGCGACGGTTGGATCAGCGAGGAGCGGTTTCCTAGCGGATCAGCGCCTGCCCACCCACGAGTCCAGCGACGCTAGGTGGCTCGGCGGCGGAGGTAGTAGGCGAGCGTCGCGGCGCCGAGCGCAACGCCCCACACAGGCCAGAGCAGCTGCGGCACGTAGATCCAGAACCCGTCGACCATCCCGGAGAACGCCGACAATTGGGTGCTCAGGGACAGGCCGGCCGAGGTGACGAGCACGCTGACCACCGATGCCGGAACCACAGCTAGCTTGATCGGCACTGGCCGTCCGGCCAGGCCAAGCATCCACCGTGGGAACCGCTCACCCCACCGCTGCACGAGTCCGAGCGTGAGTACCGCTCCGATCACCGCGAAGGTTGCCAGCCAGGCGCCGGCCCACGCTCCGCCGTCCGCGTGGAGCTCGTCCACGAACGCGTCGTTGACCAGCAGCGGGATCCCAAGCAGCCACGCGTACCGAGTGACTGCGTAGATGAGCGGGATCGCCACGGCCACGTACACCGCCCAGCGGCCCCAACGCGCGGCCGCAGGCGGAGTGGCCCATGCAGGCTCGGCGGTGCGGGCGCGAGTACGACGTTGCCAAGCCAGCACTGTTCCGGCTACCAGAAAGCCACCCAAGACTGCGAAGGCCTGGTTGAGCAGCGGCCAGCTGAACGCTGCCGAGTAGTCCACGCCGGGTGGGAAGCCGAACGGGGCTCCAACGATGAGTACTGGTGCGTATCCGACCAGCGCCAGCAGATTTACCTCCGGGACGATGACCAGCAATGCGCCGGCCACCAGCCAGCCGAAGCCGAGCAACGCTGTCCTCAGTGGTGCGGTCGGGCGGGCATCGCCGACCATGATGAGCGCCGCGACGGCGGTCGCGACCAGCACGCCGGCGAACAGCGGTGCGCCGACCTCGGCAGGCAGGGCTCGCAGCGGGCCCATCGAGTCGGGGTTCTCCGTCCCGAAGGGAAAGCCGTCACCGGTCACCGTCCAGATCAGGGCGATCGTCGCGTAGGCCGCGGCCCAGCCGGCCGCCGCGTAGCCAATCCAATGCGTCCAGTGGCGCCGGGCGGTGGGGTTCTGTGTGAGATTCGTCGTCGTCATGGTTCCACCGTCGCCCGGGCGACGGGTGCCCGACTTCCCGCCGCAGCGGGGTTCGCCTCCCCCGAAGGAGGGACGGCGACCTCCGGGAGGTCCTATCCGGCGGGCGCGACGAAGCCGGACTCGTACGCGGCGATGACGGCCTGTGTCCGGTCTCTGGCGTCCAGCTTGGTCAGAACATTGCCGACGTGGGTCTTGACGGTCTCGACCCCGAGCACCAATCGTTCGGCAATCTCGGAGTTGGACAACCCGGCGGCCATCAACCGGAGCACCTCGGCCTCCCGCTCGGTGAGGCGAGCCGCCGCCAGGGCCCGTTCGTCCGATCGTCCGGCATGAGTGGCGACCAGGCGCCGCAGCGCCGCCGGGAAGAGCAGCGACTCGCCACGCGCGACGACCCGTACCGCTTCCACGACCTCGGCCGGGCGGGCCCGCTTGAGCAGGAAGCCGCTGGCCCCAGCGCGCAGGGCCTCGTACACGTAGTCGTCGTTCTCGAAGGTCGTGATCACGAGCACACGCGGCGGTTCATCCATGGAATCCAGCAACAATCGCGTGGCCTGGATGCCGTCGATAGCGGGCATGCGTACGTCCATCAGCACCACCTCGGGGCGAAGCCGCCGCACCAGCGGCAACACCTCGGCGCCATCGGCTGCCTCGCCGACGACCTCGAGATCCGCCTGCGCGTCGAGGATGGCCCGCAGGCCGGTCCGAACCAACTCCTCGTCGTCGACGAGCAGGACGCTGATCGTCATGCGGGCCACCGTATCCGGCCTCCACCGAGGGGAAGGCGAACCGTCACCCGCCACTCGCCGTTCTCGCGTCCGGCCGTCATCTGGCCACCGAGAAGCGCGACGCGCTCTCGCATGCCGGCCAGCCCGCGGCCACCGCCGTCGGCAGGAGCGGTCCGCTCGCCGGTGACCGGATTCGCCGCCTCGATGGTGAGCTGGTCGTCGGCCACCACCACTCGCAGCGTGACCGGCTGCTCCCTTGCATGGCGGGCGGCGTTCGTCAGGCTCTCCTGGACGATGCGGTAGCCCTCCCGGGACACGATGGCCGCCACGCGGGACAGCGTCCCGGTGACCGAGGAGGTGATCTCGGCGCCCGTAGCGCGGGCCTCGGCG
>JASLBX010000542.1 GCA_030146385.1 Jiangellaceae bacterium
CCGATGAGGAAGACGACGATGATCGGGACTAGCGCCACCATGGTCGCGGCCATGAGTAGCGCCCAGCGGGTTTCGTATTGGCCCTGAAACATCGCGAGGCCGAGCGTCACCGTGAACTTCTCCCGTGACGTTAGGAAGATCAGCGGCGCGATCAGCGAGTTCCAGGTGAACATGAACTTGAAGATCCCGAGCGCCGCCATGGCCGGCAGCGACAGCGGGATCATCAGGCCGAATAAGATGCGCAGATGCCCCGCGCCGTCCATCCGCATGGCGTCCTCGAGTTCCTTCGGGACGGTCATGAAGAACTGCCGGAGGAGGAAGATCCCGAAGACCCAAAAGATGGACGGGACGATAAGTGCCTGGTAGGTGTCGATCCACCCCAAGTACCGCATGAGGATGAAGGTCGGGATCAGCTCGACGTGTAACGGCACCATCATGGTTGCGAGCACGACGATGAAGATGGTGTTTCGGAACCGGAAGTTCAGCCGGGCGAACACGTAGGCCGCCATCGCGCAGATGAGCAGCGACAGTGCCATGTCGGTCACCGCGACGAAGGCCGAGTTAGCCAGGAATCGGGCGAACGGCGCGACGGTGAGCGCGTCCGGGTAGTTCTCCGGCCGTGCTGGGTCGGGGATCCACTCGGGCGGGAACTGAAAGACCTGGCTCTCGAGCTTGAGCGACGTGGACGCCATCCAGAGGAACGGGACGATCATCGTCGCGGCACCGAGCAGCAGCGTCAGGTAGTAGAGCGGCCGCCCGACCCGCGCCACGAAACGCTGCCCCGCCCACACGTGCACGGGCGGCGGCGGGTCCAGGGCGGCAACCCGCTCCGCGCCGCTGACCGTCAGGGCGTCCTCCGCGGTGGCCGCGCCGAGCGGCTGGACCAGCCCGCGCTGTGCGCGAGTGCGGCCGCTTGCGACCTCAGTAGACGACACGTCGCTCTCCGATCCGCCACTGGACGATCGTGATGGCCAAGATGATCAGGAAGAGGGTCAGAGCGATGGCCGACGCGTAGCCCATGCTGAACCGCTGGAATCCTTGCTGGTACAGGTAGTAGACGAGGGTCAGGGTGCTGTCGCGCGGGCCGCCTTCAGTCATCACGAACATGTAGTCGAAGGCCTGGAACGTGTTGATCATCGCCATGATGCTGACGAAGAACGTCACCGGCGAGATCATCGGGAACGTGACACCCCAGAACCGCTGCCACGGGCCGGCTCCGTCGAGCCTGGCCGCCTCGAGCAGGTGGCGGGGAACCCCCTGGAGCGCGGCCAGGAAGATGATCATGTAGAAGCCGATCTCACGCCACACGGTGACGACGATCAGAGCCGGCATCGCCCACGTCGTTGAACCCAGCCAGCTGATGGGCTCGATGCCGAAGATGCCGAGGCCCGCGTTGACCAGGCCGTACTGGGTGTTGTACAGCCAGCGCCACATGATGCCGACCGCGACCATGGACGAGACGACCGGCAGGAAGTAGATCGTTCGGAAGATCTTGATGCCTCTGATGCCGCGGTTGAGGATCAGCGCCAGGCCGAGCGACACGAACACGATGCCCGGCACCGAGCCCGCGACGTAGTACGCCGTGTTACCGAGCGCCTTCCAGAACGTCGGATCCTGGACGAGCCGCTGGAAGTTCTCCGTCCCGACGAACTCCGGCGAGGCGATCAGGTTCCATTCGCTGAAGGAGAGCAGGAACGACGCCAGGCCCGGCAGGAGCCGGAACACCAGCACACCGGCGAGCGGGACGCCCAGCAACAGGATCGCGACGAGGTTCTGCCGGCGCCGCCACTGCGACCGGACGGGCGCTGCCGGCGGCTTCGGTGCCTCCGTGCCGGGCGGTGGGACCTGGCCGACCGTCATTGCATCTCCAGCGCAGAGCGGTCGCCCGCGGAGTCGAGCCGTCGCCCGGTCTCGAGATCGAAGAAGTGGGCCGCCTCCGGCTTGGCCGTCAACGTCACGGCGGCGCCCGCGTCGAACTGTTGCGAGCCCGGCACCTTGGCCACTAGGCGCTGGCTGCCGTTGGTCACGTGGAGGTAGGACTCACCCCCGAGCAACTCGGCGACGTCCACCAGTCCCCGCACCACGACGCCGTCCCGTTCGCTGTCATCCTGCTCGCTTGCGGGCGAGACCACTAGTTCCTCCGGCCGGACTCCCAGGGCGATGGTGCGGGCCGGTTGCGCGGTGTTCACTGCGGACTGCACCGCCGGCGGCACCGGCGCGACGATTCCGTCCCCGCGCGCCACCGGGCGGCCGCCGTCGTCCGCCCCGAGCTCGGCCTCCACCAGGTTCATCGGCGGAGCACCCAGGAATCCGGCGACGAACAGGTTCGCGGGACGTTCGTAGACCTCGCGCGGCGGCCCGACCTGCTGTAGCACCCCGTGGTCGAGGATGGCGACGCGGTGGCCCATCGTCATCGCCTCGACCTGGTCGTGCGTGACGAAGACCGTTGTAGTGCCGACCTCACGATGCAGTCGGATCAGCTCCGCGCGCATCTGCACCCGTAGCTTGGCGTCCAGATTGGACAGCGGCTCGTCCATCAGGAAGACGGTCGGCTGGCGGATGATCGCCCGGCCCAGCGCGACCCGCTGCGCCTGCCCTCCCGACAGCTGCCCGGGCCTCCGGTCCAGCAGCTCGCGGATGTCCAGCATCTCCGCTACAGCCTCGACCCGGCGGGCGATCTCTGCCTTCGGCATCCGCCGCAGGCGAAGTGCGTAAGCGAGGTTGCCGCGGACCGTGCGGTGCGGGTAGAGCGCGTAACTCTGGAACACCATGGCGACATCGCGCTCAGCGGCGTCGACGTCGTTGACCACGCGGCCACCGATCTCGAGCGTCCCTTCGCCGATGCTCTCCAGCCCGGCCGTCATCCGCAGCAAGGTGGACTTGCCGCATCCTGACGGCCCGACCAGCACCAGGAACTCGCCGTCCGGCACGTCCAGACTGAACTCCTTGACCGCCTGGACATCGCCGAACCACTTGGAGATGCCGTCATAGCGCACACCGGCGATTTGGGTCATCGCTCACCTCCTGGGATGGGCAGTGGGCGGCCGTCGAGATGCCGGAGAGCCAGCAGAACGGTGGCTCCGGTAAGGCCGAGCGGGGCGACCGCTGCGGGCCGGCCGACCTCCGTGATCTTCTCGGGTAGCGATCCGAGCCGGGTGCGGCGAACGTCCAGCCAGCTCAGCAGGCGATGAGCCAGGGCAGTCTCGCCGGTGGCTGCCGCCGTCAGCGCGTGCAGCGACACCAGCGGCGTCCAGGACGTGGCCAGGTCGTCCCACTCCTCACCGGGCCGGACACCACCGTTGGAGACGGTGGTCGCCGCGACCGCCTCCTGCCAGGCAGCCTGGACGGACTCGTCACGGGGCCCGAAAGGCGGCAGCAGGAACGCGATGGACGCGTCACGGCCGCCGGTGCCGCTGACCCGGCGCTGGTAGCCGTGCGCCCCGAAACTGGTCTGGATGGCGGTCGCGAGCCGGTCCCCAGCGTCGCGTGCCTGCCCGGCGAGCCCGTCCTCACCAAGCTCGGTAGCGAGGTCGGCACCGCAGCGCAGCGCGAGGAGCACCGGGGCCGCAGTGCCGAGCGTCACCTCGTCAAGGTCCATCTCCCAGTAGTCCTGCGTGGCCGTGGGCAGGTGCGTACCGGGGTCGAGGCTGGTGATGGCCGCCCAGGTTGCCGCCGTCGTCATGTCCAGCAGGTGCTTGGGATCGCCGCCTCCTACCTGGGCCCAGAGCCACGCCGACCACAGCGTCCAGCCGAGACCGTCCAGTTGCGGTCCGCGGTCGTCCGGGACGCCGCCCGAGCCGTCCGGCAGGTACCGCGCCTGCCACCCGCCGTCGCGCTCCTGCATGTCGGCGACGTAGGTGAGCAGCCGGCCTGCGTCGTCGGCGCGACCGACGATCGACAACGCTGCGGCGACGAAGCCGGAGTCGCGCGGCCATACGTACCGCCAGTAGGGACTGCCGGCCGCGACGACCGCGCCGTTGGGGTAGGTCAGCGCCTCGATGTCGACGAGAGCGTCCCGAGCCATGCCCGCGTACACGGTGGTCGTGCCTGGGAGGTCGGCCGCTTCGAGCCGCATCTGGGCGGCCTGTATCTCGGAGTCCGTTGGCAGGTGTGCCCAGGGCAGCTTTCCGCTGCTCGGGTCGAGAAGGCCCGTGCCCGGGATACGCCGGAGGCCGGAGTGCGGGGGGACGACGACTGGTGTGCCGTCATCGCCGATCACGACCCCGTCGGAGTAGAGGCGGGTCTCCGGGGTCCACGCTGCGCCGCGGGTGCCGAGTTCGGTCATGACGTGTCTGGCTGTGCGTAGGCGACGGTGCTGAAGTCGTAGCGATCTCCTCGGTAGACCGAGCGCCCATGCTCGACCTTGCGTCCATGTTGGTCATAGCCGCTCTGGACGACGTACAAACCAGCGGCCCGCTCCGCCACCCCGAACAGCTCGGCGGTCTCGGCATCGAGGTTCATCGCACTGATTCGCCGCTCGTGCCGTGAGACCCGCACGCCGAAGTGCTCGGCGAGCGTCGCGTAGAGCGATCCGGTGAAATCCAGGTCGAGCAGGTCGGGGAAGTACCGCGCGGGCAGCCGAACCCGTTCCAGCGACAGCGGCACGTCATCTGCGAGCCGCAACCGGGTGATCTCGTAGTACTTTGCGCCCGGCTCGATGGACAGGTCGTGTGCG
>JASLBX010000556.1 GCA_030146385.1 Jiangellaceae bacterium
CTCAGCCCTGAGCTGCGCACCACTGTCGGGTACGGGCAGGGGATCGGGCCGCGCATCGCCGACCGGACATTCATGGGCTCGCGGGTCAGCGACCGCGCTTTCGGTCACACCGGCTTCACCGGGACGTCCCTGGTGGTGGATCCCGGGCGAGAGCTCGTCGTCATCGTCCTCACCAACGCCGTCCACCCCGTCCGCGGCCGCACCGCCATGGGCCCCCTCCGCAGCGCCATCACCTCCGCTGCTTGCCAAATGACCACGTTAAGTGGGTAATCCCCACGTAAACGTTGCTTGCAAGACTCGCAAGGCTGGGGAAGTAGCCGTAGAGCCCGCCTCACGCGGCGGCGCGAGCCTGCCGGTGCTGGCTCGGGCTCACGCCCCGGACGCGCTTGAACGCGACGCTGAACGCGAACGAATTGGCGTATCCGACCCGTCGCGCGATCGCCTCCAGGGTCGCGTCCGACTCCCGCAGCAGGTCCGCCGCAAGGGCGATCCGCCAGTTGGTGAGATACGTCATCGGCGGCTCGCCGACCAGCTCGGTGAACCGCCGGGCGAACGCGGCGCGGGACGCTCCCGCCTCGGCGGCCAGGGCGGCCACCGTCCACGGATGGTCGGGTCGGTCATGCATCGCACGCAGCGCCGGGCCAGCGGTAGGGTCCCCAAGGGCGCGGTACCACCCCGGCGGGCTTGCCTCCGGCCGGGCGAACCAGGCCCGCAGCGTGGCGATCAACGCCAAGTCCAGCAACCGGTCGAGGACCAACTGCTGACCCGGCGCATCGCGGCTGACCTCATCGGCCAGCAGGTCCGTGATGGGCTCCCGGACATCCGCAGCGGAGACGATCAGCATGTGAGGCAGCGCGTCGAGCAGCCGTGCCCCAACGTCACCGCTGACCCGGTACGTCCCGCTGACGACGACGGCCGAGCCGTCCGGCCGCTCACCACTGGTATTGGGCCCGAGCCTCAATTCGTCGGTGATGTCCGTCCCGTCCAGTCTGGTCAGGCGGTTGCCGTCGTGGATGATGATGTCCGGCGCTGTGGCCGGGTCGTCGCCGACGGTGTACGGATCAGGGCCTTTGATGATCGCGACGTCGCCGACGTTGATGACCGCCGGCGTCCCGTCGTCGGGGACGATCCACGCATGGCCGCGCAGGACGGTCGCGAGCGCCACGGGCGCGTGGTCGGCAATCCGCAGTGCCCACGGAGGTTCCAGAACAGCCCGGCAGAAGGCTGCGCTGTTCGCCCGGGCGCCGCTGAGCAGATCGGCCAGTGCGTCCATGACACACCACCGTACAGCCTGCCGAGACGAACAGACATGGAATTGAGCGAATCAGCTATGGAGCGTCTCGCTGCCGCTTGATCGAATGCATGGTGTCGAAAGGAGCACATCATGTACACGATCGCTGGAGTCACTGGTCAAGTCGGATCCGTGGTGGCCAACGAACTGCTGGCCGCGGGAGAGGACGTCCGAGTTCTCGTTCGAGACCCCGCCAAGGGTGAGCCGTGGGCGCGACGCGGCGTCGAGGTGGCTGTCGCCGACCTTCGTGACGCGAGCGGGCTTGCGGACGCGCTGCGCGGAAGCCAGGGCGCGTTCGTCCTGCTGCCGCTGAATCTGACGTCGCCGACCGTTATTGCGGAGGCAGCCGAGCTCACGGAAGCAGTCGGCGCGGCCATCGAAGCAGCCGGAGTGCCGCACGTCGTCGCGCTGTCGTCCGTCGGTGCGGACTTGCCCGAGGAGACCGGCGCCATCGAGTGGCTGCACCGGCTCGAGAACCGCCTGCGTGGCACGGGCGCTGTGCTCACCGCAGTGCGTTCGGGCCACTTCCAGGAGAAGACGCGCGACCTGCTCGGCGCCGTCCACGCGGCCGGGATCTACCCGGTGCTGCGCGATACCGCCGACGTCCCGATCCCGATGGTCGCCGTGAGGGACGTTGGGGCCGTGATCGCGTCCGCGCTTCGCGAGCCGGCAGAAGCGCATCGGGTCATTGACGTCGAGGGACCCGAGTACACCGAACGGCAGGTCGCGGAGACCGTCGCGTCGCTGGTCGGACGTCCGGTCGAGGTGGTCACGATCCCGCGTCCAGGCTGGGTTGGGTCGCTCATCGAGGCCGGTCTGTCGCCAGAGGGGGCGGAGCTGATCGCTGGACTTTACGACGCCGACCAGCGTGACGTCCTCAAGCCGGCTGGCGACCATCTAGTCCACGGGCAGACGCGCTTGGACGAGACCTTGCGAGATCTCGTGCGGGCTCACGAAGCGGCATCAGCCCGCTAGGAGGATGCATCGATCACGGGCGGATGGCGCTTTCCACGGCTTCGGAAAGCGCCATCCCCCAATGATCAACCACCAGAGGTGTCAGGTAAGGGCCGGAATGACCTGCTCCTCGAACAGCTTGATGCCGCTCTGGTCGTAGGCTGCCTGCGGGAAGTAGCAGATCGCATACGTCATGCCCGCGTCCCGCAGCTCGGTGAGAGCCTCTGCGACCTGCTCGGGCGTCCCCATGGCCGGACTCTCACGGTACGGCTTGAGCCGTTTCTCGATCTCGTCCTCGGGCAGGAACCGCCGGTAAAGATCAGCGACCCAGGCCAGCTTGTCCTGGACGTCCGCCCCGGTCTCGCCGATGATCACGTTGTAGTTGGCCGACCGGGTGATCGCGTCAAAGTCCGTTCCGACGTCCTTGCAGTGCTCCGCGAGCAGTTCCGACTTGCGCATGAAGGGCTCGAGGATGCCCGCGAAGTTTGTGTACTGGGCGTACTTGGCGGCGATTCGCAACGTCACCTTCTCGCCACCGCCGGCGATCCACATCGGGATGCCGCCATCCTGAAGCGGCAGGGGGCGGCAGATGGCGCTGTCCACCTGGTAGTACTGGCCGTCCAGTGACGCCCGTCCGGTCGACCAGGCCTGCCGCATGATCTGCACACCCTCGTCCAGCATGCCGAGCCGCTCGCCGGCGCGTGGGAACCCGTAGCCGTACGCTCGCCATTCGTGCTCGTACCAGCCGGCGCCGATGCCCATCTCGACCCGTCCGCCCGAGATGATGTCGGCGGTGGCCGCGACCTTGGCCAGGTACGCCGGGTTGCGGTAGGCCATACAGGTGCACATCTGGCCTAGTCGAACGCGCTCGGTGCTCGCCGCGAAGGCCGCCATCAGTGTCCAGGCCTCGTGTGTGGCTTCGTCGGTAGGCGTCGGCGTCGTGTGAAAATGGTCGTAGACCCAGATCGACGACCAGGGGCCAGCGTCCGCGCGACGCGCCACGCCGAGCATGGTCTCCCAGTGGTCGGCGGGGTCGATGTCGACCAGATCCAGTCGCCAGCCCTGAGGTACGAACATTCCGAATCGCATGCGATCAGTCATGCCTTCAACCCTATGTTTCGGCTCCTTAAGTGCCCGAACCACCGGCTAAGCCAAGGTTGCGGCACGGGTCAGCCGAGATCGACCGTGGGGTAGAGGGGGAAGCCGGCCAGAAGGTCCGCCGCCCGCGCCCGGATCTTCTCCGCCAGTCCTTCCGGCAGCGTGTACTTGGCCTTGGACACCGACCCGTCGGCGCCTGCCGCCGGCTGGGTCGCCGCGAACACGGTCACCATCAGCTCGGCCACCTCGGCCATCTCGTCCGGGCCCATGCCCAGCGTGGTCAGCGCTGGTGTCCCGATCCGGATGCCGCTGGTGTACCACGCGCCGTTCGGATCGCGCGGGATGCTGTTGCGGTTCGTGACGATGCCCGCCTCGAGCAGCGCCGACTCCGCGTGCCGGCCGGTGATGCCGAAGCTCGTGACGTCGATCAGCACCAGGTGGTTCTCCGTCCCGCCGGTGACAAGTTTCGCACCCCGCCGGGCGAGGTTCTCGGCCAGCGCCACGGCGTTGTCGACGATGCGCTGGGCGTACTCGCGGAACTCCGGCTGGCGCGCCTCGGCGAGTGCGACCGCCTTGGCGGCCATCATGTGGGGGAGCGGGCCGCCCAGGACCATTGGGCAGCCCTTGTCGACGAACTCCGCAAGCTCTTGCTGGCACAGCACCAGGCCGCCGCGCGGGCCGCGGAGCGACTTGTGCGTCGTCGTCGTGGTGATGTGCGCGTGGGGAACGGGGTCGTAGTTGCCGGTGAAAACCTTGCCCGCCACGAGCCCGGCGAAGTGAGCCATGTCGACCATGAGCGTTGCGTCCACCTCGTTGGCGATCTCGCGCATCGCGGCGAAGTCGATCTTACGCGGATACGCGGAGTAGCCGGCGACGATGACCAACGGCCGGAACTGGCGGGCGAGCCGCCGTACCTCGTCGTAGTCGAGCAGGCCAGTTTCGGGGTCGGTGCCGTACGCCCGCTGGTCGAACAGCTTGCCCGAGATGTTGGGCCGGAACCCGTGGGTGAGGTGGCCGCCGGCGTCCAGCGACATGCCGATCATCCGCTGGTCGCCCAGCCGCCGGCGCAGCGTTGCCCAGTCGTCCTCGGTGAGGTTGTTGACGTGCCGGACGCCGGCCTCGGCGAGGGCGGGCTGTTCGACGCGCTGCGCCAGGATCGACCAGAAGGCCACCAGGTTCGCGTCGATGCCGGAGTGCGGCTGGACGTACGCATGGTCGGCGCCAAACAGGTCGCGGGCCAGTTCGGAGGCGACCGACTCGACGGTGTCCACGTTCTGGCAGCCGGCGTAGAACCGGTGTCCGATGGTGCCCTCGGCGTACTTGTCGCTGAACCAGTTGCCCATCGCGAGCAGCGTCGCCGGCGAGGCGTAGTTCTCGCTCGCGATCAGCTTCAGGTACGAGCGCTGGTCGGCCAACTCCGACCGGATCGCGTCGGCGATTCGCGGCTCGACCCCGCCGATGACGTCGAGCGCCGTCCGGTAGGCCACGGATTCGTTGCTGAGCTCGTTCGATGCCATTCGTCATCTCCGTGTGAATCGGCGTATCCGCCCAGGCGCACGGCGTGTCGTTTGGGGCCGCTCCCCGGTGGTGACTCCACCTTGTCCGCGCCAGTCACGACCCGGTGGCCACTGTAGTGCGTGAGTCGTGAACCGTGGCGCGTACCCTGGCAGGGTTATGGCGTTGGTGCGTTATACCGCTCTGCGGTTTCTGGTCTTTGCGGTGGTCGCAGGGCTGCTGTGGATCTTCGGCTTGCGTGGGTTCTGGCTGGTGCTCGTCGCCATCCTCCTGTCGGGCTTCGTCAGCCTGTTCGCCTTGAACCGCAGCCGGGACGAACTCTCGGCGGCGTACGTCGAGCGGCGCGCGCGGATCAAACAGCGGATGGCCGAGCGGACCGCCGCCGAGGACGCGTGGAACGACGAGGCCAGCGGCGCAATTGAGGACGACGGAAGTTAGCGGAAGCGTCGTCAACGAGTGGTTGACGGATCGGTTGCGTCAACCTATGGTTGACGAATGGACATTGCAAGCACACCAGCTCGGCTGGACGAGCTGATCGACTACACCAAGAAGCAGCATCCCGACGCCGGGGCACTTCAACATCTCTCTGATGCGGTGCTTGTCTCCGAGCACCTGGGCGAGCTCGCCGACCACCTCGTCGGCCACTTTGTCGACCAGGCCCGGAAGGCAGGGGCATCCTGGACGGACATCGGCCAAGCGATGGGAGTCAGCAAGCAGGCAGCTCAGAAGCGGTTCGTCCCTCGAGCAGAAGATCTCGGCGCGGACTCCGGCTTGTATGACCGCCTTACGGCTCGGGCGAAGCGCGTCACTGCAGCTGCACAGGATGAGGCGCGGCAAAGCGGGCACGCCGAGGTCGGCTCGCTACATCTGGTGCTGGGTCTGACCGCCGAGCCGAAAGCTCTCGCCATGTTGGCAATCCAAGCCCAGGACGTTCTCATTGGCGACATCAAAGGCGCGGCGAGGGACGCGCTCGGAGCCGGCGGTGCGCAGGTCCCAGTGCACGTCCCGTTCGGATCCGATGCGAAGAAGGCCATGCAGCTCGCAATGCGAGAGGCTCTGCGATTCGGACACAACTACATCGGGACCGAGCACATCCTGCTCGGTCTGTTGCGCGATGAGAAGGCGCCGGGTGCCAAGGTTCTGACCGGCCTCGGCGTCACCCGTGAGCAGTCGGAGCAGTGGGTGCTCGCCGCGCTGGAGGGGTACAAGCGCGCTCGAGAGCGGGCCTAGCCTCGGCATGCTCTCATGGCCGCGGTGGGCCGGCCTTGACGCGCGCCACGACGTCATCGTGGCTCTTCAGATCCCAGAACGAGTCGAGCCACCAGGTCGCTCCGGCGTCGGCATAGGGCGCCACCTTCGCCGCCGCTGCGCTTCGGTCGGCTGGCGTCTCGTCCTCGACGACGATGTCGTAGTGGCCTGCGTCCGGGCCGCGGTGTTGATCGGCGTGGGCGCGCATCTCAGCCACCCGCTCGGGAGTGACCGCGTCGGCATGCGGCAGCAGACCGTCGTATCGGAGCGCCCGCGCCATCGACTTTGGCCGACCCCAGGCGCCCACGACCCAGATCGGTATTCGCGGCTTCTGCACTGGTGGGTCGGGCAGCATGAAGGACGTCGGCCTGACGGAGTAGTGCTTGCCGTCGAACGAGAATGGCTGGCCCGCCCACAGACCGGCGAGGATGGCCAGCCCTTCGTCCAGCAATTCCGCGCGTATGCGCCGGTCAGTGACCTCGCCGAACTCGGCGAAGCCAGTGTCTACGGCGCCGAGACCGACGGAGAGGATCACCCGACCGCCGGACAGGTTGTCGAGCGTTGCCGTCTCGCTGGCGAGCTTCCAGGGCCGCATGCGGGACAGTGGGGTCAGCATCGTGCCGAGCTTGATCCGCTCGGTGCGCATGGCGGCCGCTGCCAGGCAGACCCATGCGTCCACGCCCCAGACGGGTTCCCATACGAAGAACCCATCCCAACCGGCCTGCTCGGCCAGGGCCGCCGTTTCAGCAGCCGTGCGGGCGTCACCACGCGGCAGTGCGAAGCCGTACTTCATGTGACGCAGTCCTCCTCTCGTAAGCAGGCTCCGACGTTACGCCGCGGCACTGACAGCCATGGAGAGATCGCCGCATGCTGAACGCTTTCAGCCAGCCGGTGCCTCGAGCGAGTAGCCGGTCTGCCTGCGGGTAATCGATTTGAATGACCGAGGACAGGCGAACCAAACCCGGAGCCACCCCAGGCGAGGATCCGCGAGAGATCGACGAGGAACGACTTACCCAGCAGGCGCTGGACGAGCAGGCCGGTCAGGACGGC
>JASLBX010000565.1 GCA_030146385.1 Jiangellaceae bacterium
CCGTACTGCTCGAGCTCGGTCACCATCGTCGAGACGACCCGTTTGGACAAGGTTACGGCTTCTTCGAACTCGGGCAGGATTCCCAGCTCGGCCGCTGTGTCGACGGCGTTGGGCCACATGGTCGATCCAGTGATCAGTCGGCCGTCGGCGTCGACATACGAGCCCTGGTGGTGGAAGTCGATGACGATATCCGGCTGGTGCTCGTCGTAAAGCAGCCGCATGGCGATTGCTCAGGCGAGGCTGGCGAGCTCGGGCGGCCGGGACGAGGTGTCGGCCACCGCGCGATAAGCGGCCGCGAGCCGCTCCGTCGCCTCGGTCAGCACAGGCACCGGGTAAGTGAAGGGCAGCCGGAGCCGGCGCTCGAACGCTCCGTCGACCCCGAAGCGTGGCCCGGCCGCCAGTCGGATGCCGTGCCGCTCGGCGGCGCTGACCAGGGCGCTGCTGACCGGGGCGTCGAGCTCGCACCAGAGCACCAGCCCGCCGGGCGGCGGCTGCGCGCTCCACCGCGGCAACCGTTCGGCCAACTCGGCCAGGAGGGCGTCACGGCGCATACGCAGTTCGGCTCGCCGAGTGGTCATCACCTCGTCCAGGCGAGGGAGCAGGTGCGCCACCGCAAGCTGCTCCACGACGGCCGACGAGATGTCGACGGTGGCGCGTACGGCGGCCAGCCGCCGGATCATTGCCGGCGACGCGCGAACCCAGCCGACCCGGAGCCCGCCCCAGAACGTCTTGCTCGCGCTGCCAACCGTGATGGTCAGCTCATCGTCCGCATATGACGCGAACGGCGGCGGCACGCCACCGTCGAGGGCGAGCTCGGCGAGCGTCTCGTCGATCACGGTTAGCGTGCGATGCCGGCGAACCTGTTCGGCGACATGCTCGCGCTCCGCGGCGTTGGCCAGCACGCCGGTCGGGTTGTTGAAGTCGGGCGTCAGGTAGGCCAGCCGTGGAGAGGTCTGCCGGAGCGCCGCGGAGACCGCCTCCAGATCCCAGCCGTCCGTACCCATGCCAACCGGGACGATCCGTGCGCTCGCGCGTCTTACAGCGTCCAGCGCATTCGGGTACGTCGGATGCTCCATGAGCACCCGGTCGCCGGGGCTGGCGGCCAGCGACAAGACCAGCGAAAACCCGTGCTGGGCGCCGTCCGTGACCAGAACCTGGTCGGGGGACGTTGGTAGCCCGCGACCTGTGAACCGCTCTGCGATCGCATCGCGAAGCTCCGGCAGTCCGAGCAGGTTGTAGCCGGCGCCGGACAGGTGCCGCGGAAGCTGATCGAGCGCCGCGTCGTACGCCGCCCGGAGTGCCCGGGCCGGCGCCTCCGGTGAGGCGTGCGCCAGGTCCAGCAACTCGGCGCCGTCGGGTGCGAACGGCGTCCATGGCGCGCTACCGGAAGCTCCGGATCGGGTGTCCGGAAGTGTGGTCCACGTGCCGGAACCGCGTCGGCTGGCTGCATACCCCGCCTCGCGAAGCGCGTCGTAGGCGGCAGTGATCGTCGTCCTGCTCACGCCCAGTGCATTGGCGAGCTCGCGCTCGCCTGGGAGCCGGGTCGCCAGCGGAAGGCGTCCGTCCAGCACCAGGAGTCGAAGTGCGGCCGCGAGGCGCACGTAGCCAGGCCCGGCAGAACCGCTTGCGGCCCAATCGCCGAGCAAGCGCGCAAGGTGAGTTCCATTAACCGACCGCATAGAGCCACTTTCTCATAATTGGCTCTTGAGGAACAGGCCAGTTGTCAGGCAGGTTAGGACACCATGACGCGTCGCCTGGTTCAGCTATATGTCGGTCTGGTCCTCTACGGGGTCAGCCTCGCCTTGATGATCCGCGCCGAACTCGGCCTTGACCCGTGGGATGTCTTTCACCAGGGGATCGCCGACCGGCTGCCGCTCACGTTCGGCCAGGTTGTGATCGTCGTGGGTGCGCTGGTGTTGCTGGCCTGGATCCCGCTGCGGCAGCGGCCAGGCCTCGGGACGATCAGTAATGTGATCGTCATCGGCCTCGCCGTCGACGCGGCGCTCGCCGTGCTGCCCGCGCCGGACCCGATGGCGTGGCGCATCACGTTCCTGGTCTCCGGCGTGGTGCTCAACGGGATCGCGACGGCTGCCTACATCGGCGCCCGTCTCGGTCCCGGGCCGCGCGACGGCCTGATGACCGGGCTGGTAGCCCGTACCGGTCATTCCGTCCGGTTGATCCGCACCTCAATCGAACTGACCGTCCTGGCGACCGGATGGTTGCTCGGCGGCACGGTCGGAGCCGGGACCGTCCTGTACGCCGTCTCGATCGGTCCGCTCGTGCACATTCTGCTGCCCCGGCTCACGGTCTCCGAACCGGTGGAGCTGATCAGGGATTGAGGCGGCGACCCGCTTGCCTCGCCTGCGTGGACGTGTTCGTCTGTTCCCATGACGTGGCCACGAGTAGGTGAGCTTCGGACCCTCGAACTCGGGACGGCCGGAGAGATGCGACGCCGGCTCTCTGACCTGGTGTTGCACGGCCGCAAGCGAGCGACGGCCGGACTGCTGGCCGAGTACGCCGTGGAGGGTGAGCAACTCGAGCGACCCGGCGAGGTGCACGTGCTGCTCGGCAACGAGCGCGAGCGGATCGGGGTGATCCGGGTGACCGCCGTCGAGACGGTCCCGTTCGACGACGTCACCTGGGAGTTCGCCGACGCCGAGGGGGAGGGCTTCGTCGACCTCGACGACTGGCGGGCTCAGCACCGGGCGTTCTGGGAACGGGTGTCGGTCGACCGGATCCGCGAACACACCGGTGACCCGACCTGGTCCCTGACGGGCGACACCGAAGTCGTATGCGTATGGTTCGATGTCGTGCACGACTTCGAGACCCTCGCCATCCACGCCGGCCAGCCGCCGGACCCCACGACCGGTTCAGTCGTCCCGCCGATCTACGCGACGAGCACCTACGCCCAAGACGGCGTGGGCGGGCTTCGCGGTGGCTACGAATACAGCCGGACGGCCAACCCGACCCGCACTGCGCTCGAAGAGTGCCTCGCCGCGCTCGAGGACGGCCGGCGCGGTCTGGCCTTCGCGAGCGGAATGGCCGCCGAGGACACCCTGCTGCGTACTGTGCTTAAGCCCGGCGATCACCTGGTGATTCCGGACGATGCGTACGGCGGGACGTTCCGCCTGGTCAGCCAGGTTGCCAAACGGTGGGGCGTGTCGTGGACGGCGGCGCCGGTTTCCGACGTCGACGCGGTCCGGGCGGCCGTCCGTCCCGAGACCAAGGTGGTGTGGGTCGAGACACCGACGAATCCGCTGCTCAACATCGGGGACATCGCCGCGCTCGCCGCCGTGGCTCGGGATGCGAGTGCGCTGCTGGTGGTCGACAACACGTTCGCGACCCCGTATCTGCAGCAGCCGCTCGCGCTCGGCGCCGACGTCGTCGTCCACTCGACGACCAAGTACTGCGGCGGGCACTCCGACGTCGTCGGGGGTGCGCTCGTCGTCCGGGACGACGAACTGGGCGAGCTGTTGGCGTATCACCAGAACGCCATGGGAGGGGTCGCCAGCCCGTTCGACGCATGGCTGGTGTTGCGCGGGCTCAAAACACTTGCCGTCCGCATGGACCGCCACTGCGACAACGCGGAACGCATCGTCGAGGTGCTGTCCGGCCACTCCAAGGTGACGCATGTGCTCTATCCCGGTATGGCGGAGCACCCAGGCCACGAGGTCGCGGCCAAGCAGATGCGGCGGTTCGGCGGGATGGTGTCGTTCCGGGTGGCAGGCGGCGAGAAGGCGGCCCTCGAGGTGTGCGACCGGGCGCAGCTGTTCACCCTGGGAGAGTCGCTGGGTGGCGTCGAGTCACTGATCGAGCATCCGGCCCGCATGACGCACGCCAGCGCGGCCGGCAGCGCCCTCGAGGTGCCGGCCGACCTGGTCCGGCTGTCGGTGGGAATCGAGAACGTGGACGATCTCGTGGCCGACCTCGTGCAAGCGCTGGGGACCTGACCCGAAACCGGTCTGTATCGGACGGCCATGGGTATGTAAGAGACCAGTGTTGATCACGCCGATGGTCGGCTGATCAATTCGGCGGAAGCTAGCGCCGGAACGATCAGCTACGTGGCGGGCCGGCAGGTGCTCTTACGAGCGCCCCGTCCCGCTAGGGGCCCAGGCGTGGAGCTGCGGCAGGACGTCCGTCCCGATGCCTTCGATCGTGGCGTGCGGGTCCATGCTGGCCACCTGGATCGCCACGTAGTCGGCCCCCACATCGGTGATCAGTGGACGGTACGCCTCGGCGAGCTCGTCCAAGTCGCGCACGATCGTGTACTGGGCGAGGATCTCGGCGCGATCCATGGCGTCCGCCCGCTCCCGCAGGACCGCAGGGTCGGCCGTCTCGAGGCGGCCGGGCGCGCGCAGCCCACGCATCGGCGCGAGCGCGGCCCACGCTTCGTCGTCATCGGCTGCGAGGACGACCCATCGGGTCGCCATGATCGTGGTGTCGGCGCCACGAGCCGCCGCAGCCTCACGGTACGGGTTGATGACTCGCTCGAGCGTCGAGCTCGGATCCTTGACGCTCGTGATCAGGCCCTCGGCATGCTGACCGGCAAAGGTGGCCGATTTCGGACCGCCCGCGGCCATCCAGATCGGCAACCGGCCGACCGGCGGGCTGTAGAGCTTGGCCGTGTGCGCGGTGTAGTACTTGCCCGCTATGTCAAGCTTCTCGCCCGCGAACAGGCCATGCAGGATCGTGAGGGCTTCCTCCATCCGCGCGATTCGCTCGGCGTACCCAGGAAACTCGTAGCCGAGCGGAACCTCGTTGATCGCCTCGCCGGTGCCGACGCCGAGGATGAAACGTCCGCCGGAGAGGCGGTCGACGGTCGCCGCCGCCTGCGCCACCAGCGCCGGATGGTATCGGAACAGCGGCGCCGTGACACTCGTGGCCAGTTCAACCCTGGACGTCGCCTGGGCGACCGCGCCGAACCACGTCCAGACGTAGCTGGCCGCGCTCGCGTCGTCAACCCAGGGATGGAAGTGATCAGCTCCGGTGACGACGTCGAATCCGGCTTGCTCCGCCTGAACGGCCTGCTCCACCAGGTTCTCGGGCTGGTACGACTCGTGACTGCACAACCAGGCGAACTTCACCCGTCCACCCTAGCTAGTGCCCTGCACTAGTCGGCCAGGACTTGTTCGGTCACGGGCTTGTCAGCCTGCTTGAGTTCCAGTTCGGGAATGAGGAAGCCGAGCACCAGCGCGATGATCGTGAACGGGATCGCCACCAGGAAGACGTCCTGCACGGAGTTCACCCACGCAGTTACCACGGTGTCGTGGATCTGTGGCGGCAGCTCCTGGATGGCCTGGACGTTGTTGGCGATGTCGGCCTCACCGGACCCGGCCGGCAGCGCGCTTCCGTCCTCGCCCAGGTAGTGACCCAACCGGGAGGTCAGCACGGCGCCGAAGATGGCCGTCCCGAACGCACCGCCCATCGTCCGGAAGAACGCCACACTCGACGTGGCGGCGCCCATGTCGCGCCGCTCCACGGCGTTCTGGACGGCGGTGACGACGGTCTGCATGGTTAACCCAAGACCCGCGCCGAGCACGAAGATGAACAGCCCGACCCGCCAGTACGGGGTGTCCGCGCCGAGCGTGCGAAGTAGCAGGTACGCCACGGTGACGCCGCCGGCCCCAATGATCGGGAACACCTTGTAGTGACCGGTACGGGTCATTAGTCGCCCGGATCCGATCGAGGTGGAAAGGATCCCGGCCATCATCGGCAGCAGCGCCAGCCCGGACTCCGTGGGGGTCATGCCCTGGACGACCTGGAAATACACCGGAAGAAAAATGATCCCGCCGAACATTGCGATGCCCAGCAGTGCGGTGAACGCCACAGTGGGGCTGAAGACCC
>JASLBX010000566.1 GCA_030146385.1 Jiangellaceae bacterium
GCTGGCCGAGCGCGCCGTACGTGATCTCGTACGGACCCACGCCGCGAAGCGCGCCGAGCAAGCCGTAAGTGAGCGGCCACCCTCCGAGCGTCTTCGGCTGGCTGCCGAGCCGGTCGTAGGTCAGTTCCGCAGATCCGATGCGGACCAGCCGGCTGCCGAGCCGGTCGTATTCGAGCTCGATGGTTGCCATGGCACTTCCCCTGTCCCCCGACAGCTGCGCGCAGAATCACACGCGTGCGGAGAATCATCCGGCATGCCGCCGTCCGGGTCGACAGCGGGGGTCGTCTGACCGGCCGGGAACGAGAAGATCAGAAACGCATCTTGGGCCGCCGCGCTACTGCCCTTCTGATCTTTCATTGTGATCATGCGCATGGAGATCGTTAACCGCACGCGACAGTGAGTAAGCATCCGAGGAAATTTGGGGGCGTTGTTCCAGTTTTGTGCGCTAGCAGTTAGTCTGCGGTCGCTCAGCGGATGTGAGGGAGCACTATGCCGGGACGCCACGCACTGGGACGCCGTCGACGACGGTGGCCCCGGCGGCTCGCGGCGATCCTGGTGCCGTTGCTTGCCCTCGCAGTCGGCGCGTACTTCGCGCGAGACTACGTCCAAGACTTCTGGCTCGACGATGCGCAGGCCTCTTGCGAAGGCTCGCTCCCGGTGCAGGTCGCCGCTACGCCCGCAATCGAACCTGCCGTCAGCGAGGTCCTGGCCCAGTACGAAAGCGATAAGGGCCTCGCGGTCGATGGCACCTGCGTGACGGTGGAGGTCACGGCCCAGGCACCGGCGGAAGTGGCCTCCAGCCTGAGCGGCGATACCCACCCGGACCTCTGGATTCCCGACTCCAGCATGTGGACGCAGCAGCTGTCCAGCAGTGGACTCGCCCTCGGCGAGCCGACCTCGCTGGCCACGTCACCGCTGGTCGTAGTCGCGACCGAGCCGATCGCGAAGTCGCAACTGGGCTGGCCGGACGCGGACGTCTCGTGGTCCAACCTCCTAGAGAACGCCGGCAGCGCCACCGTGGCCGACCCGTTGACGACCAGCGAAGGGCTGGCCACGCTGCTCGCCGTGCAATCGATCGTCGGTGATTCCGAGGAGAGCCGGATCCAGCTGGTGCAGGCGATGACGGCGGTGTCGCAGGCGGCGGTGCCCGACGTCGGCACGGCATACGAAGCGGTGCGCTCGGATCCCACGACAGCACCGCTGTTCACCGCGGCCGAGCAGTCCGTGGTCGCGCACAACCAGCAGCACCCGGCGAACGTCGTCGTCGCGCTCTACCCGACCGAGGGCACGCTGGCGTTCGACTATCCCGCGATCCCGATCGAGGGCCGCGAGACCACCGTGGAGACCACCCGGGCGGTCGGGCAACTGGTCGAGGCGCTACAGACCGACGCGGCCGTGGCCGCGTTCCAGGGCGCGGGGTTCCGCAGTGTTGACGGTGTGGCTCGCGACAACGCGTTCGCGGAGGGCATCCAGGTACAGATGCCGACGGCCATGCCGAGCCCCGACCCCGCGGTAGCCGGGCAGCTGCGGCAGCAGTGGGCGGCGCTGTCGCTGGAGATGCACATGCTGGCGGTCATCGACGTTTCCGGGTCGATGATTGACACTGACGGCGGCGACCAGACCCGCGCCGAGCTGGTCCGCGACGCTGCGGTGACCGCGCTGGGCCTCATACCCGAGAGCGGCTCGGTCGGCGTCTGGCTGTTCTCCTCCTTCGAGGCCGGCGAGACGCACTGGGATGAGCTTGTCGAGGTGGGGCCGCTCACCGAGGAGGTCGGCGACGGCGCCCGCATGGACGCGCTCGTCGCCGCAACCCAGGAGATTCCGACCCGCGCGGAGGCGAACGCCGACGATCCCGTGCGTGGCTGGACGGCGCTCTACCCCACCGCTCTCGCGGCGTTCAACGAGGTCAAGGCCAGTTACGAGCCCGGCAAGGTGAACTCGGTGGTGCTGCTCACCGACGGACGCGACGAGTGGCCGGCGGACACCGATCCGGAGATGACGCTGGACCAGCTGCTGGACGCGCTCCGGGCCGGCTACGACTCCGCTCGACCGGTGCACATCATCACCATCGGTGTCGGGCCCGATGCCGACGTGGACGCGCTGCGCGCCATCGCTGAAGCGACGAACGACACCCATCACATCGCCGAGGATCCGTCCGACATCCAGCAGGTGTTCCTCGAGGCGATGGTGGCCCGCCAGCAACGCTGACACAGGTTTGCGGCCGCTCGGCGCGTCTCCCACAGGCACCACCGTTCACAGGAGTAACGTGCGGGCGCATGGCCGATGGGTGGCGTCCTCTGGTGGTCAGCGGCGTGGTCGTCGCTGTCATCGTCGGTGCCGCCAACCGTGACGTGGATCCCACCGACGGAGTCGAATCCACCCGGTCGGTGGCCACCGAACAGCCCGCCGAGTCGCAGGTCGCCGACCCACCCACGGCGGTGCCGACCGGCACCGGCGACGGCACGGCCACGGCACCCGTTCCGGCGGTGGACGACATCGGCACCCAGCGGCTCAACGGTCACGACGGGACGACTGTCGCGCTCACCTTCGACGACGGCCCGCACCCGAAGCACACCGAGCAGGTGCTGGCGGTGCTGCGCGACAAGGGTGTCACCGCCACCTTCTGCGTCGTGGGCAGCCAGGCGAGCACCTATCCTGGACTGGTCGAGGCGATCGCGAAGGACGGGCATGTGCTGTGCAACCACACCGTCAGCCACGACATGAGCCTGCGGTTCAAGCGTGACGGCGTCATCGCCGCCGAACTGGACGACACGCAGACGGCGATCCTGCGGGCGGCTCCGGACGCCGACATCCGCTTCTTCCGGGCGCCCGGCGGCAACTTCGCCGAGAATCTCAACGACGCGGCCGTCGCTCGCGGCCTCACTCCCCTGGGCTGGAGCGTGGACACCAACGACTGGCGCAAGCCGGGAGCGGGCGCGATCAGCGACTCCGTGCTCTCCCAGGTCCACCCGGGAGCCGTCGTGCTGCTGCACGACGGCGGCGGTGACCGGTCCCAGACCGTGGCCGCGCTACCCGACATCATCGACGGGCTTGTCGAGCTCGGCTACACGTTCGTGGTGCCTGCGACGTGAC
>JASLBX010000050.1 GCA_030146385.1 Jiangellaceae bacterium
ACGCTGGTGCTGCGGGCACCGGTGTCGACGGCAACGCCGTCGAGCAGGACCTAATGGGCGCCGGCCTCCCTGTCGAGTCCGCCGACCGCGATGTGATCGTCGCCATCGTGACCCTGGCCAACACCACCAACGACCTGGACTCCCTCGCCACCGCCATCGAGAGCTCGATCGAGCGGCGCCGCGGTCAAGCGCGCCCAGCGGCGAACGCGGCGATCTACGCGGTCGACCCCATCGCGGCCATGGTGCCGAGACAGGCGTTCTTCGCCGAGCGCGAAGTCGTGGCCATCGAACGGGCGATCGGTCGCGTAAGCACCGAGCTCATCGCGCCCTACCCACCCGGCATACCCGTGCTCGCGCCCGGCGAGAGGATCACCACCGACACCATCGCCGCACTCGGCCGGGCGCGAGATGCTGGGGTGCGAATCGCCTATGCGGCAGATCCGACCCTGGCGAGTCTTGTTGTCGTGGCGCGGTAATGGATCGCTAGACGGCGACCGTTGCCCGGCCAGTGCCGGCATCCATCGACGCGAGACGACGGCCGACAACTTGGTCTCGACACACTTATCGGCTATGGGGCAAGGCCGAGAGAAGCGGCCGGCAGCCGACCCCGGCGGCACTACCGAGACGGGCGAGCGGATTCGGGAGAGGCTCGGCGCCACTACAGAGATCCATTGACAGGCGCTGAGCGATGGTAGGCCAGTCCCCGAGTCAGGTGATCACGGTGGCGGAGCCGTACTGATTCTCGATGACAAACTCCGACCCGTTCTCAACCTGCACGACGATGTCGATGCGACGTCCGCCTGGGGTGAGAACCTCCGACTTTCCCACCGACGTCAGATCGACTCGGATCGCTTCACCGAGAGTCGAGCTGGCCGCGAGCAGTGGCGTGAAATCCGAAGCCTCGCCCTTCCACGCCTCGGTCAGGCGACCGAAACTCAACCTCGCCATGTTCATGGGACGTGTGTATCAAACCAGGACCGATATGCGCCAGGACTATGCGACAACGACGGGGGCGGCGCGTGAAGCACGACGACAACGCGTCCGGTGCACTGAACCAGACCCTTGCGATGGGGCGGGTCAGCAGGGCTTGGGGTACTGCTGACCGGGGCTGAAGCACTGGATCTGCTCGGCCTCGGTGGCGACGAGCAGCGTCCCGTCGAGCTGCCATGTCCAAACCCGCACTTCGAACGGCGCGGACTCGTCGCCGGTGGGGACCCAGCTGATCAGGCCGCCATCCACCAGCGCGGAGCTGGCGACACCCGCCTCCGAGTAGAGGCCGCCGTCATAGACCAGGTCCGCCACTGGGCCAGGGGCCGGCTCGGCCTGGACAAGGGTGTCGCCGTCCCAGCTGAAGACCTTCAGCCACCCGGCGTCGCCGCCGCTGAAGCTCAGCACCACCTCGTCGGTACCGTTCCCGTCCAGGTCCGGAGTCCCAGCGATGGTGGGAATGAGCGTCTCGCCAATGCGGAGCTCGACTGCGGCGCCTGCGGCGGGCTCGACCTGTAACCGCACGTCCATGCTCACATCCAGACCCTCGTCGGCGTCGGGGACCAGGACGCGGACGGTGCCCGCAGCGCCGTCGCCGTTCACGTCGGCCTGGGCCTGGTCGTACTCGGCCAAGGCCGGCTCGCGGGGTGGGGACGTCGGCGTGTTCGGGGCTGGGGTGGGCGAGGTGCTCGGAGAGTTGGCGTAGCCAGGGTCTCCGGCCGGGTCGAGCAGGTCGGGCAGGTCGAGGAGGGCCGCGGTGCCGACACCGGCGGTCACGACGGCAGCGAGGCCGCTGGCCACGAGGGCGGTGGCCCGGCGGCGGTTGGCGCGGGCCTTACGCGTGATGCCTGGCATCGGATCACCGACGGGATTGGTGTCGGCGACGCGGGCGAGGCGGTCGAGCGCCTTAGCGATGGGGTCGGTGGTGTTGTTCATCGGAGATCACTCTTTTGTGCGCCGGGGAAGTCTGGGGTCTGGGCCAAGGCGGTGCGCAGGTGGGCCAGGCCCCGGGATGCATTGCTCTTGACCGTGCCGACCGAGCACTTCATAGCCTCGGCCGTCGCCGCCTCGGACAGATCGCACCAGTAGCGGAGGACGACGGCGGCCCGCTGCCGCTCAGGCAAGGCCCGCAGCGCCGCCAGCAGCATCTGGGACTCCACGACCGCGTCTCCCTCGCCGGGCGTGCCGGCGCGCCAAGGCACCTCGGGGAGCTCGTCAGTCGACCACTCCCGGTTGCGGGAGCGGCGCCACCACGACGTCCTCAGGTTCACCATCACCCGCCGCATATAGGCCTCGGGCGAGTCGTACGTCGAGATCTTGTGCCAATGCGGCAGCACCTTGGCGTAGGCCGACTGCAGCAGATCCTCCGCCTGGTCGAGGTCGCCCGTGAGCAAGTACGCGAGTCGCCTGAAACGAAGGCTGCTGGCACGCACCCAGTCTTCGAAGTCCTCCTCCGTCAGAGCGATCTTGCCCCACGGAATGGCTGCTTGCCCGTCCATGTCCCTAGACACGCGGACACGCTCCCACACGTTGCATCCCCGCGCAGGACCCTTCGGACGAGTCTCAGACCGCCAGACCGGAAGGCGAACAGTCGCCTCCACCGTACGCTGGCCCCGCGGGGTCAGCACCTCGCCACGGCACTCACAGTCGTGATCTGCAGCGAGGCCCGTGACCACCAGGCTCACCCCAACGGCCAACATCCACCGCACGAGACCACCACGGCCCGAGAATCGGCGCCTCCGCCGCCGGGCCGAGCATGTCGCCAGGCCCTGTATGCACCGCGCGTCCAAGCTCCCCGAACCAAGTGGGCCAACGACGGCCCTGATTGCGGTGCCCGCTCATCGGCGGGCGAACTCACGCGGAAAGACGTATGTCTACGACCTGACACCGAGAGCAAAAGCGTTCGCCGCTCGTGCGGGTGTCTGGTGGAGTGGCGGCTGCTCCGACGAGGGACACGAGGTGACAATCGACCGGGATCTCGTAGCGGTGTTGAACCGCGAGGGCTCAGTTTTGAAGGTTCTCGACTGAGATCGCAACGATGCCTTCCTCGTCCGGCAAGGCGAACCCGAGCACCTGGGCGTAGAAGCTCAGTTCGGACTCCAGCGCGGTCCGGATGTTCTGGGCTCTGCGGAAACCGTGTTGTTCGCCCGCGAATTCGAGGTAGGCAACGGGCATCAGCTTGGCCCGCAGAGCCTCCACGATCATCCGTGACTGTTCCGGCGGTACCACCTCGTCCTCCGACCCCTGAAGCACGAGCAGCGGGCGGTGAATCTGATCGACGTGGTTGATCGGGGACCGTTCGTCGTAGACGTCCTGTCGTTCCGGATACGGTGCGACTAGTCCGTCGAGGTACCGGCTCTCGAACTTGTGCGTCTCGCGCGCCAGGGCGCTCAGGTCGGCGACGCCGAACATGTTGCATCCGGCAACAAACGGCGTGTCGGCACGGACCAGCACTGCAAGCGTTGTGAACCCGCCGGCTGAGCCGCCGCGGATGCACATTCGTTCGCCGTCGACACGGTCTTGCACGGCGAGCCAGCGAGCGGCAGCGATGCAATCCTCGACATCGACGATTCCCCAGGCGCCCTTCAACCGCTCGCGGTAGTTACGGCCGAAGCCGGTGGATCCGCCGTAGTTGACGTCGACCACCGCGAAGCCTCGGGTCGTCCAGAACTGGATCGCGATTTGCAACACCGGCCGCGCCGCCGCGGTCGGGCCTCCGTGGATCATCACGATGAGTGGCGGCCGATCACCGTCTGGCCCCTCCAACTGCGGATTGCGTGGCGGGTAGAACAATCCATGCGCCGTCCTGCCGCCGGCGGTCGGGTACTCGATCGGCTCCGGCGCCGACCAGTACGCCCGGTCGATCCCCAGGTCGCGCGGCGTCCGCAGTTCCACTGCCTCGACGACCTCGTCTTCTTCTCCCAGGTCGACACGCAGGACAGCGGGTTCAGTCACGGGGGTCGCCGCGATCATCACCACGGAGGCGTCCATCCAACGGTGCAACGCCGTGGCGGTCGAGTACGGCAACTCGAGCGGTCGCACGGTGCCGTCCCCGAGCCGCGCGAAGAGCCGGTCGTAGCCGTCGCTTGTCGCGGCGAACACCACTCGTCCGTCCGCGAGGGCGGCGTACCGAGACACACCGGGTTGCCACGGCGGCAACCCTATGTCGGCGTCGAGTTCGGCCACCGGACGCACCCGGCGGTCGGTTGGCGCCCAGCGGTACAGGCTCCACCACCCCGAGCGGTCGCTCACGAACATCAGCGTCCCGTCAGGGTTCCAGACCGGTTCGCTGACCGACTCCTGTGGCCCTCCGGCGACCAGGAACTCCTCACCGGTCCCGAAGTCTCGAACCATCAACCTGGTGCCGTCCCACGGCATGTTCGGGTGGTCCCATTCCACCCAGCACAAGCGACCATCCGGGCTCCATCGCGGACTCATCACGAAGTCAGGGCCGCTGACGAGCACCTCCGGCTCGGAAAACTCGTCCGCGGCCAAAGCCACAATCTCGTTGCGAACGTCAACGGCACCTCGACCTCCAGGCGGGTGACGCTCGCGAATACACGCGATCCGGCTACTGTCCGGGCTGAGGTCACCGTCGGCGTACCGGTCGCCGCGCTCGACAGTCGGTTCGGGCGTCAGCGGTTCACAGGCGCCCGACCCGTCCCGCCGGTAGAGACGCTGGTCGGCCCAATTGGCGAACCAGACCACGCCGCCGCGGCTCCACCACGCGCCGCCGCCGTACTCGTGCACCGCTGTGCGGGCGTTGAAGCCATGGCCGAGCAGGTCGACGATGGTGCCATCGCTCGAGCGGCGCACGATTTCGGTACGGCCACCCTCAGTGGGCCGTTCCTCCGACCAAAGGACCTCGTCGCCGTCCACGGCCAGATCATTGAGACGTACGGCTTGTGCCACGACCACCTCGGACGTGATCGGCGTCCGCCACGTCCCGTACGGCTCGATCCGCTTTCCCACCTGATCGGTCACGTCGTGACCCTACCCGTCCGAATTGGTCGTCCAACGGTGCTGGCCACGGCATGGGAGGTCAGTCGACCGGCGTCGGTCCGTGCGAGCTAACGCGGAAATGACGCATCTTCGCAGCTCCGTCGAACGAACGGATCGCGGGCCGCGGCGACCGAGCTGCCACGCGATTCGATGGTCAACGTTGCCCGCTTGTTACGGTCGACAAGGACGATCTCGACGAGCCAATCGGACAGGTTCCCGACTATCTCATGCTGGAGTAGATCGAGGACCACGCCAGGTTCTGGGAGTATGACAGCTGCACTTGGAGCGGCAGCACCGCGCGGTTCGGGTCATGACCGGACGTTGGAGGTTGACTTCCCCTGACCGACCGGGGCATCCCCTTTCGTAGTCCTCGAACTCCCAGGGAGACCATTCACGGTTAGGCCGGGGTAGGCCTGTTCAGTGTCGGACAAGCGCCGAAACCGACGATAGGCCAAGCGAGCCTGGCTGAGGGTGGTTGCGGCGATACAGAAGCACTGAGAGCAACATCATCTGAGGTCGACTTCACTCGATCAGCAGGCCAAGTGGGTTACCAGGAGGCTTGGCGCCCGTCACGGCGTGCTGCGTACGTATGCAACCGACGCGGTGGGCAGCGTAAGCGTCATCACCCCCCCGCAATTGGCGGCGGACTCATCGTTCAACTATCGCTTCGGGTCTTCGGCTTGGGCCAGGACTACCCGGTACCAAGCAGGAAGTGTGATCTGACCGTCGGCTCCGGCGAAGGGAGCCAGCGCGTCCCGGAGTGCCTCGGCTATGGCCGAATCGCCCGACTGTTGGATTGCGAGCTGCATCGGTCCCGCGCCGATGAACGCGCGCGCCGCGGTCGAGATGTCGTTGAAGGCGACGGGACAGGCGATCTCGTCGTCCTCGCGCACGGGCAACTCGGCCGCGGCGAGCACCTCGTCGAGCTCTCCGGGCTCGGAGAGGGCGAACATGCCGCTGCGCCTCATACTGTCCAGCGCATCAGGCGGGAACAGTGGAAACAGCGGCTTGAACACCGCCGGAATGCCAGACTCGGGCACCCGGGTGGGGATCACGACCGCCACGACACCGCGGCAGACTCGGCGGGCCTCGGTGAGGGCTTTGGTCTTGTCCTCGACGAACTGAAAGGCACTGAACCCGGTCACCACATGGAACGCATTGTCGGGCCAGGGCAGCGCTTCGAGATCCCCGACGCGGAAGTCTCCCTGCCGGGTGCGTTCCGCGGCGATGGCGATCAGCTCTGCGGCCGCGTCGATGCCGGCCACGGCAGCGCCGGCGTCGGCGGCCAGGCGTGCGAAGCGGCCGGCGCCACAGCCGCAGTCGAGCACCCGGGTGCCGGAGCCGATCGGGGCCCGTTCGAGCACGTGCTCATACACCGGGGTTCCCCAGCCGGCAGGACCCTCCCAGGTGTCGGCCCAGTCGCGGGCGTGCGCACCGAACAACGGGCCCCACACGGTGGCGCTGCCACCGGGCTGCTGGATCTCATGCATGGCACTCCCCTCCGCCTTGCAGATCGACACAAGGAATCCACAACAGACACTCTGGCGCTGGGCGCCGAGGCGGTCTAGGACTAAAGATGAAGTAGCCGGGATCGTTGCCAACTGCGACACTGCCAGCATGCGGACCTACGGCCAGTACTGTCCGATCGCCCGCGCGTCGGAGATCCTGACCGAACGCTGGACCCCGATCATCGTGCGAAATCTCATGGCGGGCTGCACCACATACAGCGAGATCAGCGCAGGAGCTCCGGGGCTGTCGCATAGCCTGCTCACCCAGCGGCTACGCCTGCTCGAACGGGTCGGGGTTGTCAACAGACACCCCAAGCCGTCGGGCCACGGCGCCGTTTACCAGCTCACCGACTCCGGCCGCGACCTGCAAGGCGTGCTCTGGGCGCTCCGTGACTGGGGCGAGAAATGGCTGGAGCTGGGAGACCAGCACACCAACCCCGCCCTCGTGCTGTGGGCCTGGTGCACCTCCTACCTGGCCCGCGAGCGGCTCCCCGACCACCGGGTCGTGGTCCGCTTCGAGTTCGCCGCCGACCAGCCCGAGCAGGCCGGGCGCCTGTGGCTCCTGGTCGACAACGGCGATGCCGAGGTCTGCAAACACCATCCGGGCTTCGACGAAGACCTCGTGGTGCAAACCGACGCCAGAACCTTCGCCCGGTGGCACATGAAACAGCTCGAATGGGCCGATGCTCTTCGGTCAGGCCGCATCCGGATCACCGGCCCGCGAGCCCTCGCCAAGGCGCTTCCGACCTGGAACCGGCGAGGCTTCCAAACCGACGACGTCACCGAGCGGGTCGCTTGATCGACCGCCCCAGGCCCACGTCCGGCCGCCTGACGGCAAACCCGCCGCCCACTGGATCGCGCGGGCGCAGCGGTTGTCGCAGGACAGAAGGCCGCTCGGTGCCACGCACAACGTCTCCCGGGCAGCGACTGGACGTCGCGAGGGCCTGGCATGGGGCATTGGCTAGAGCCACGATGTCGCGCGCGCTCATCGGCTACTTGTTGTATTGCCCTAGGACCGTTGCCCGGCCAGGCTGCGGTCTAGGCGTCCGGGGTTGTCGCTCTCTCATCGGCTGCCCACGCTGGTCGTGTGGCTCTGTCTTGGCCTGCGCGGTCCCGGGCGCCGCAGGGCGGGGAGAGGCTCAAGAGGGGTTTGCTCGGCTCGAAGTAGCGTTGCCCTCCCGGCTCGACAGACCGCTATTGGATCGAGCAGGGAGGGCTCCAGTGAGCTCCACATCGGACCGTGTGGTCATCGGGATGGATCCGCACAAGCGCTCGGCCACGATCGAGGTGATGACCGGCGCGGAGGGCATCGTGGGTGGTGGCCGGTTCGGTACCGACCGCGACGGCTATGCCGCGATGCTGCAGTACGCGAAGCGGTGGCCGGATCGGGTGTGGGCGATCGAGGGCTGTCAGGGCATCGGCCGGCACATCGCGATGCGGCTGCTCCGCGATGGTGAACAGGTGGTGGACGTGCCGCCGAAGCTGTCCGCGCGGGCGCGGGTGTTCGCCACCGGTCAGGGCCGCAAGACTGATGCCACCGACGCGCACTCGGTGGCCCTGGTCGGCACCCGGGTGGCCGGACTTCGTCAAGTCGTGAACGACGAGCAGCTGGCGGTGCTGCGGATCCTGGCCGACCGGCGCCGCTCCCTCGGTGAGGACCACACCCGGATGGTCTCCCAGCTGCACCAGCTGCTGTTGGAGTTGATCCCCGGCGGGGCAAAGAAGGACCTGTCCGCAGCACAGGCCAAAGCACTGCTAGCCAAGGTCCGCCCACGGGACGCGGCGGGCAAGGCCCGCCGCCGGGTGGCCGCCGAGCTGATCGCCGACCTGGAACGGGTCTACCGGCGCAAGAAAGCCGCCGACAAAGAGCTCAAGGCACTCGTCGCGGCCACCGGCACCACGCTGATGGACCTGCACGGCATCGGCCC